>JAEDMI010000147.1 GCA_016303085.1 Acetatifactor sp. | reverse complement strand
TAGCCGGCGGTGAGGTAGAAAATCATGCCGCTCAGATTCGGATAAAAGGTTAATCTGGCTTCCATCATGTTATTCGCAAGCTCTACCAGACAAACCATCATTAACACCCGTTCCGAAAACGTAAACTTCTTCTTTACATTGAAGAAAACTCTTGCACCATCCCATGCTGACAGACCAAGCCACCCCAGAAACAGCAGAAGTCCCGGAATTCCGGTTGCACACATTACTTCTAAAAATTCATTATGGGAATACATATGCATTGGTTTTTCCATTTCATTGTCCAGCAGATCAATAATTCCATCCGGAGTGGCTCCGAAAACAGCAGCTTCCGGATGCCTCATGGACCGGATAGCCGCCAGATAAATAGGGCCCCTTCCGGATGAATTCTTGAGAAGATTCCTTTTTCCCGTTTCCAAATCCAATTTCTCTCCGGTAACCCAGGAGCGCAGAATTTTATACCCATAAACAGTAGGTCGTCGCATGGAATCCACAAGGCCAAAGCTAAATAGAAAGACCAAAGCCGCCATCAGAATCCGAATACCCATTTTTTTCGTATACAACCTATCCCACCAATAAAACGCTGCAATCAGTCCCAAACCAACTGCCAAAGACAGAATTGCGGCCCTGCAATCCGTGAACACCAGAATAATGTAATGGATCACACCTGCACCCACATATACATAACGGAATCTGTTCTTCACCTCGAAAAACATATAAACGCACAACATAATGATTGTCTTAGCATACATGCCGATTAAGTTTGGATTCACTGTAATTCGCAGTCTGCCAAAGGAATCATCCCCATCAAACCTTACCAGAATGTTCATGAAGAGTTTTGTGTTTCGGTAAATAAAGCCTTCGTTCAGGACCAACTGACATAATACAAACACCATGGCTATCGTCAGCCCCCCAATCAAAGTCCGAAACAGGATATGCAGGATTCTCTTATTTCCATTCACATATTGAGCAAACAGGAAAGCAAGAAACAACTTAATTCCCACGGTTATAAGATAAACCGAATTTTCCCCCATAAAGGCACTTCCGCTGACAATCATTTTTCGCAGGCACCCGAAATATAACCAAAGAAAAAACAAAAGAAGAAACATGTTTTCCTTTATCATATATTTTTTCAGTATACGGTTGACCTTATCTTTTTCCTTTTTTATAACATAATCGTACAAAAACCGTGCCACCAGAAGCAGAATAATAACACCATTCAGCAAACGTCCAAATTTCCGCAAAGGCGTTGTGTAATACTGAACATAAAAAAGGATGGTCAAAAAAATATGATACATTAAAGATATCCCCAGTAGCAAACAAACCACCTTGGAAAATGAAATGTTTCTATTCATTCACTTCTTCCCCCATAGTTTTCTTTTTTACTTGAATCGCAATCAGAATCGCAAGTGCTATGCATGACACACAAGTCCCAAACCTCAGCCCGGGCGTATGATAGACCAGCTTCACCTCGTGCCTGCCTTTATCCAGATTCAAACCGGTAAACATCAGATTCGCGCAAAATGTCTTCTGCTTTTCGCCATCTACATAAGCAGTCCACCCATCGGAATATGGTATGTTCAGAACGAAAGCCTTGTCTTCTGCAAGCTCAATACATCCCGTCACGAATTGTGTGGCGAATGCGGCATTGGAATTATGTAAGTCCAATTGTTCCGGTATATCTGACCTGCGTTTGTGGATTTCCTCCTCAAAGTGATTTAAGGTATTGCAGACTACCTCCATGTTCTCCCAACGGTATACCCCAGCATTGGAAAATGTCAAAGCAATCCGCTTTCTTGCAGCTTTTGAATAGTTCAGATTCACAGCAAAATCTGTTCTTCCGGTGTAATTTCTGGAATAAACAGTAGGCAATGTAATATCTTTGTTGGTGATTTCGGTTTCCGGGTCATCCTCTTCATATGTGCAAACACCCACTGTAACACATTCTGTTCCATGTTCCGGTTTTGAAATAAATACCCCGTTTTCATCGAGATAACCATATTGCAACCCTTCAAACAACAAATAGGTTTCCGAGTCTGTTAAGCCATCAAAAAACAGTACCAGCTCTCCATTGTCCGATGAAACAAAAAGGAGATTTCCGTCCAGTCTCATACCCTCCGGGATTTGAGCCTGATAGGGAATACTCTTTAAGTCCGTATCATAATCCGTGATTCTGTCTATCGGCAAAGCTTCTTTCGATACAACTGCATGCAACATGCACTCTTCCTTCTCCAGAGGATTCATATCCTCAAAGACATCTTTCCCGATATATTCCGAATAAGTATATGCAAAAGGAAGGGCATTTTGATTTTCATAAATATCAAATTTTGAATTCTCCTGCTTCAAAGGTGAATAGCCATAAGGAACTCTGTTCTCATTCCGCCCGGTACGATTTACAAAGTATTTTACAGCGGTCAGGGCGTTTAATATCGTTCTGTCATCCAGAGTGCTGTAATTATACACTGCAACATTATCCAGGTTTCCCACTGCTGATTGGAATTGAAATACACGGGGATCAGAAAGGCTCCAATAATACTGCGTACTGGAAGCACCTGTCATAGCTGAGGCATTCCGTGTAATGTATGTGCCGCTGTAACGGGCAAATCCGGACATATCATTCAACTCAGCCACCGCTTTGCTTTCATCCGAATACAGCTTTTCTTCAAAATCCTCCAAGCGAAGGAAACTGTTATGATAGCTGTACGCATTGGAGGAATTACAATGACTTCCATTGGAATAAACGGAACAAAGTATTCCAAACATCAATGCAAATGCTTTGATTCTCTTCCATTCGTCATCCCTTCCGTCCTTCGGTTTCAGGAGAAACAGTAAGAGGACAATAAAACCCACCAGAAGAGTGGAATACATATTATTGTTTATCCATATCCCCAGTACAATGCACAATACAACATATAAAACAAGTACCAACATGCATTCTAATATCATTTTCTTCGGCACTTCCAAAAAGGAATCCCACATTACTACAACAATATATGCAATCAGCAATGTATAACCAAAGATGAATCGACAGGTCACGTACGCGAATCCGTTCAGTGCATAGCCCACAGCCGGAAAGATCAACCCACAGGTAAGAATTGGGAATAATATCTGCAGAAAATGATGTTCTCTGTCTCGCCCGCATCGATACAGTAAAAATATAGCAATCAGAATGAATGCCGAATACCCCAGGATACAATATGCATCCGGATTATTAAAGCTTACAAACCCTTTAATCACCTCTTTATAATGTCCTGCTCCATAAAATAGGGACACCGCATTATCCGTACCTCTTCTCTCGTCTTTCAGAAAAACAAGAATCACCGGAAAAAGCAAAAAAGCACCAAGCAGTACTCCCAGCACCGATGAATAAGTAATACGTCCAAATGAAGAAAATGCCTCCTTCTGTTGTTTGCACAAGCATAACAACAGAACTCGAAGTAAGACATATACTACAGTAAAACAGGCTATCATGTAAAAGAAATAAAAATTACTGATTGCACAAATAAAAACAGAAAAAGTAAGCAGCCACGTCTTCTTTTCCCGAATAATCATCTCTACTCCCAGAAGAACCAGCGGCAGATAAATCATCGCATTCAGGAAAAAAGGATGCCGCAGTGCAAACAGTGCATATCCGGAAAAAGCATAAATAAAGCTTCCGCACAGGATTGCAACCGTATTCTTTTTTTCGCGGTAAAAACAGAAAAGGGAAAAAACCACACCGGATAAATAGATACGGAAAATCGTTAAAAAATCATAAAAATGAAGAAGGTACTTTTCCGGGACAAATCCGGCAAAAAACGTCAACGGATCCCCAATCATATAATAATTCAGAGTAGTAAGAATATCTGAACCGTACCCTATACTAAAAGAAAAGGTTGGTATTTCAAACACATGATTCACAAACAGATTCTGTGCAATGGTTTTTAACCATCGACTATATAAAACCATCGCACGAAAATGCTGATGCACGCCATCAACCACCCACACAAAACTCTTGTGATTTTCAATGTATGGCCAAAATACCAACAGCGCCATTCCCACAAACAGCAATGAATAAATCAAAAAATAACGAGTTTTCCATGCTTTGGAGCTTTGCGTTGTTTTTTCCCCTTTTGAACGAATCATTTCTCCGGTAACCACATCTTCTCCCCCAGATTCTCTCCAAACAAAATATCATACTGCATTGCTTTAAAGTGATTCATAACCGATATCTGCAGGTCATCGAATACCTTGATGATCTTGCCGTCCGCATCACAGATCCGATGTTCGGAATTCGTTTTCAGCACATTTCTCTCGCATCTCAAAACACGCATCATGGGGCTTTCCGGCATCCCCAGCATGTCCAGCATAATCTCGGAAATGTAATTGATATTCTCCCCTTTAAAATCATATTTTTCATCGCTGCAATTGGTCCACATAAGAACCGGTACGGAATACATCTGGGTCACCAGCTCCTCCGAAAGCTTTTCATGACGGAAGCCAAGGGTTTCCAACGAACTTGGCCAGAAATTCGGGATGTGATCTCCAAACATCAGCAAAACTACCGGTTCATCCTGCTTTTCGAAATATTCCACCAATTCCCGGTATGCCAGATTCGCCAGGTGAATACCGTTCACATAATTGGTTACATCCAGAAAATCCCCCTCCGACAGAGTCCCCATATTGGTCTGAATGGTTATGGGGTAAGGATAATCCATCACATCCTCCACTTCATAGGGCAGGTGTCTCCGATGATTTGCAATGGTTACTCCCCAGATAAACTGTTTTCTGTCCCCTTTGCTTTCAAACTCCTTTTTCACCTGCTGTACGAAGGCCTCATCAGATATATATTTGGAATAGATATCCTTGAAATCCATGGTATCCTCAAAAATCATGCGGTCAAAGCCCATGTCCTTGTAGACTACATCCCGGCTGTAAAAGGAACCATAATAGGGGTGAATCGCCACGGTTTCATAGTCTAAAGCATTAAAATAATCCGTGACAGTGGGTAATTTACGTCCCTTTGTATCCTCATAAATCCCGGAATCCGTCACGAAATACTTGGTATTTAACCCGGTCAGAAACTCTGCCTCTGAGCTTACCGTTCCTCCCCCGTATACATTGGAGGTCAGATAACCGGAGGAACATTTCTTACTAAGCTCCCTATAAACTGCCATGGGGTCGGAAGAAAAGCTGACTCTGCCCTCCGGGAAGTTATCTGTATTCCACCAGGATTCATTCATAATAACAATCACATTGGGGTAGTCCTCAGCATCACGCCTAGGACTTTCTTCCTGTTCCTGCTCTTCAAAAAAGGCATAGCTTGCCTCCACATTGTCAAAGGAAATTCTGGAAATGCTGTCATTCTCTAAGAAACGATATACCGCATAGCGGTCCCCTTCCGTATCCAGCACGGACATACTCTCAACCGTCTCCAAAGACTTCTGTGAACGCATAAACTGTTGATAATAAAGTACTCCCGCAGTAATAAGAAGAATCGCTGCCATTCCCCGAACTCCAAGTGCAATCCACTTCTTACGTCCGGCTGCTTTCGGAAAGCAATCCTTATACACCTTTTCCGTCAACCATGCCAGGAGCACAGCGCAGATAAAAAATCCGATCAGTGCAAGGAAATACCAGTCCAAATGCACTTCAATATACGAGGTTGCCATCCCGGCTGCCTCCGTCAGCTTCAGATCGTCCAGCCGAAACAGCTCCCGGCGGTTTAAGTACTTGATATAACTGGCCTGGGTCAGTACAAACATCCCAACGGAAGTAATAAGGATACTGATGCCAAGATGACGAATCAGGCAGTATAATACAGCAACAATACAAAAAATCAGAATGGATTCGAACTTAAAGATGGGATTCACATACAAATCATTGATCAAGTCGTTCATCCCGACATTTTGTCTTGCGGTATACAGATCCTGTATAATGGGCAGATATCTGGAGTAAGCAATCATCAGACCCACCACAAATATTATGTATAAAAATCTTCTCTCCCGTACTCTCTTCTCCCCTGTTACCGGGTTTTCAAAAATCTTAAGCTTCACCTTACCGGTCTCCTTAACAAACAGAAGGGATTTCCGATCAGAAACCCCTTATCAAAATAACAACTAATATTTTATTATATATAGCCACAATATTCAACCATTTTTTCTCATTCCGGCACTTCCAGATGATTGTACTCACAAAAAATCTGTTCAACCGTAAACATGATTGGCTG
>JAEDMI010000146.1 GCA_016303085.1 Acetatifactor sp. | reverse complement strand
ACTCCATGGTCTTTTTATCCACTACGCTGACTATACAGGTATTGTCCATAAAGCGGATGCTTTCCATCAGTGCACGCCCCATAATCTGAGTCTGGAGATATGTTTTTTGATAAAAGGTCTCCTGAATCAGTCTGGGGAAATCAAACCCATAGCCAATCAGCTTTGCTCCTTTTTCAAGCGTCGCCGGTGTCGTATTGGAGTACTGAAATACACCGGTATCGTGAATGATGCCGATATAAAGAGCCATCGCCAGTTCCTTATCCAGCCTGTTCAAATCAATCAAATCGTAAATAAGTTCACAGGTGGAACCTACCTCAGGCTTTATATGGTTCAGGCTGCCGCTGCCCGGATTGCTGATATGGTGGTCTATATTGACGGTTTTCTTTGCTGCTTTAAAATACTTTTCCGCATCGCCCAGTCTGTCTGCTCCGCAATCCAGCGCAAAGTACACATCAAAGGGCTCCTGCTCCGGAAATTCGGAATTGATTTCATCAAATCCCACAATTTCCCGAAAGATATCTGCGGGCTTCTCCAAAAACACCTTCACTTCCGCTTCTGGCAGGGATTTCCGCAGATACATCTGCAGTCCAAGCACCGCACCCACACAGTCGCCGTCCGGACGGATATGCCCGCTGATACCTATTCTTTTTGCATCCTTACATTCCTTTAATAAATCCAAACTCATAAACTTTTACTGCCTCTGTTTCTACTCTTCCTCGTCCCTGCCTGCCGGATGCTCCGCATCGGCGGCAATAACTTCATCAATTTTGTGGGACATGTTTACTCCGTATTCTATGGACTGATCCATGACAAAGGTAATCTCGGGAGTGTTGCGGAGATTAATGGTCTTCGCAAGTTGTCTCTTGATAAACCCTTCCGCACTTTTCAGTCCCAGCAGTGTGTTTTCTTTTGCTTCCTCATCCCCAAGCACGCTGATCCACGCCTTACAGCTCTTCAAATCGGGAGCCACCTCCACAGCCACAACGCTTGTCCAGGGGTTAATCCGGGGGTCCTTGATTTCTCCCCGGATAATTTCTGCCAAAACACGCTGCACCTCACCGTTGATACGGGTGTTTTTGATACTGTTCTTTCTCATTTTACAATAACCTTTCTGTAGCCAAATCGCGGATACCGGATTGTCTCGGTTAACTCGAAATCGCCGGCTCGCTCCGACTGGGCGGTATCTCTTTTCAGACCCGCTCCCACTTGAGACCTAACGAAGTTCGAGTGTACTGCACTTTCGAGGGAGCATATCATACCCTACCTAGGAACCTCTACCATGATATATGCCTCGACAACGTCAAACTCCTGAATCTGGTCGAAGCCTTCAAACACAAGACCGCACTCGAAGCCTTCCTTTACTTCCTTCACATCGTCCTTGAAACGCTTCAGGGAAGCAAGGGCACCCTCGTAAATCAGCTCGCCTTCCCGTCTGATGCGAATCTTGCAGCCTCTCTGGAAAATACCGTCCATGACATAGGAACCCGCGATATTGCCGACCTGGGAAGCCTTGAATATCTGGCGTACCTCTGCGTGACCGATAACCTTCTCCTCAAATACAGGATCAAGCATACCCTTCATGGCTGCCTCAATATCCTCGATTGCCTGGTAAATCACCTTGTACAGTCTCACGTCCACACCCTCGCGCTCTGCGGTGGCCTTTGCGGTTGCATCGGGTCGAACGTTAAAGCCGATAATGATTGCGTTGGAAGCGCTGGCCAGAGTCACATCGGACTCATTGATGGCACCCACACCGCCATGAATACACTTTACCACAACCTCTTCGTTGGACAACTTCATCAGAGACTGCTTCACAGCTTCCACACTACCCTGAACGTCAGCCTTGACAATCAGATTCAATTCCTTCAGATTGCCTTCCTGAATCTGAGAGAACAAATCATCCAAAGACATCTTGGACTTCGTCTCCTCCAGTTTTCTCTCCTTGTTCTGGGCAAGATAGGTGTCTGCATAGGACTTGGCTGTCTTGTCGTTCTCGTGTGCCAGGAACACTTCACCTGCGCTGGGCACATCGGAAAGGCCCAAAATCTCCACGGGTGTGGAGGGGTCAGCTTCCTTCACACGTCTGCCCTTGTCGTCAACCATTGCACGCACCTTGCCGTGGCATGCGCCTGCAGAGATGAAGTCGCCTACATGCAGAGTACCCTTCTGTACCAGAACGGTTGCAACGGGACCACGTCCCTTATCCAGCTCCGCCTCAATGACCAGACCTCTTGCACGGCGCTTGGGATTTGCCTTCAGTTCCAGAATATCCGCAGTCAGCAGAATGGTTTCCAGCAGGTCCTCAATACCCTCTCCCGACTTTGCGGAAACGGGAACAAACTCTGTGCTTCCGCCCCAGTCTGTGGCAATCAGTTCATATTCGGTCAACTCCTGCTTCATTGCCTCAATTGTCTGGGGCATTACACCATCATCTGCTGCAACCACCAGAATCGCAATATCGGTGGAATTTGCACCACGCATACGCATGGCGGTAAATGCCTCATGTCCGGGGGTATCCAGGAATGTAATTCTTCTTCCCTTAACATTTACAGTATATGCACCGATATGCTGTGTAATACCTCCTGCCTCCTTGTCCGTCACGTTTGTCTTACGAATTGCATCCAGCAGGGAGGTTTTTCCATGGTCTACATGACCCATGACACAGATTACGGGAGGTCTCTCTACCAGATTCTCCTCATCCTCCTCGTCCTCCTTCAGCAGTTCCTCGATGACGTCAACCTTCACTTCCTTCTCGCAGAGGATATCGTACTCCATGGCAATGTTCTCCGCATCCTCGTAGGAAATTTCCTGGTTCACCGTCACAATCTTGCCTTCCAGGAACAGCTTCTTCACAATGGCAGAGGGCTGCAGTTTCATTTTTTCAGCCAGATCCTTGATGGTGATAGTCTCAGGCAGAGTGATAACCTTAATTACCTCCTCTACTACCTCTTCCTTCTTCCTTTCAGGCTTGATAAAGCGTCCGGGCTTATTCTTTAATGCCTCGTCATCCTCATAGATGTGATCCTTTTTGGAGCGCTTATCTTTCTCCTGGCTGCTTGCACGTCTCTTGTCTTCCTCGCGCCTCTTTTCCAGGTCCTTTGCCGGAGCTTCCCCTGCAAAGCCCTTACTCTGTCCCTTATCTCTGAATCCGGCTCCCTGTCCGCCACCTGCTCTGTTATCGCGCGGAGCACCGTTAAAGCCGCGGTTACCGCCCTGACCGGCGCCGGGGCCGCGCCTGTCACCCTGACCGCCTTCCATACCCGGTCTGCCGGTTCTCTGAAATCCCTCTCTTCTGTCTCCCGCAGGTCTGCCATTTCCGTTGCCTCCTCTGCTCTGGAACTGACCGCGCTCCGGTCTGTCACTGCCGGGTCTGCTGCCTTGGAAGTTACCCTGGTTTCTGTTATCACGGTTTCCCTGAAATCTGCTGTCCTGTCCGCGTCCATCCTGAGGATGATTGTCCCTTACAGGTCTGTCGCTCCTCTCGGTTCTTGTGCTCTGGGGCTGAACCTGAACAATTTCCGTCTGAACAGCTGCCTTAGTCTCCTGAGTCTTCTCTCCCTCAGGACGAGCCTTAGGCTGGGGCTTTGAGGACACCATCTGTACACTGGGTGTAGGGGAGGGAGGTGTCAGCGGCTTAATGGGAGTACGGGCCGGTGCCGCAGACTGATTTCTGCGGTTGTTAAAGCCGTTGTTCTGATAACCGTTTCCGCCCTGGGGTCTGCTCTGTCCGCCGCCCTGAGGTCTGCTGCCGTTTCCTCCCTGTCCGGGACGCTGTCCGGGCATCTTGGAATTCTGGGCATTATTTACAAAAATAATTGTCTTTTTCTTTTTAGGTGCGTCTTTTGCACCTTGGGCGTCTTTTGCACCTTGGGCGTCTTTTGCACCTTGGGCGTCTTTTGCACCCTGATTTTCGACAGGAGCCGTTCTTTCCGGCTTTGTCTCTGTGGAAGCCGCCTTTGCGGGAGCCTCCTTTGCAGGTTTCTCTTTTGCCGCTTCAGTCTTTGTGCCGCCCTTGCCAAAAGCCTTTCTCACGGTATCTGCCATATCGTCTTCAATAGAGCTGCTTGCAGACTTGGCTTCCACTCCCTTTTCCTGCAAAAAACTCAAGATATCTTTGCTTTGCTTTTCTAATTCCTTAGCGAGTTCATGTATCCTTATCTTCGCCATGCTTTCCTCCAATTCTGCCTCCCGGCTTATTCCTTTTCTTCCAGTCGTTTGATAATCGCATCCGCTAACCCTGCGTCACATACGCCCACCGATGACCGCAAGTCCTTTCCGATTGCCCGTCCCAAGCCTTCCTTTGTCCCGTATCCGTAAACAGGCACTTCATAAAACGAGCACTTATCGGCAAATAACTTTTTGGTATTATCCGACGCATCCTCCGCAATGATTACCAGCATGGCGGAGCCTTTTTTAATTGCCTCCAGGGTCTGTAATTCGCCGCTGACCAGATTGTGCCCTCTCATCGCAATTCCCAAAAGCGAAAAAACCTTATTCTGCTTCAAGACTGTCAAACTCCTTTTCCAAAGTGTCATACACTTCATTCGGAATACTCATTTTGAAAGAGCGCTCAAGCCCCTTATTCTTTCTGGCCTTCAACAGGCATTCCCTGCTCCTGCATATATATGCGCCTCTTCCGTTCTTCTTGCCTGTAACATCCAGACATATTTCATTTTCGGCTGTCTTCAGGACTCTCATCATGTCCTTTTTCCCTTTCATTTCACCGCAGCCGACACACTGCCTCAAAGGAACCTTTTTTGCCATAAATCAATTTACTCCTCAACGGGCGCTTCTTCGTATCCGCCCTCTTCATATTCCCGGTACTCCTCGTCTCCGTACTCTTCCTCGTCCAGATAATCTTCATAACGGAAGCCGGGAGCATCCTTTGCCTGTGTCTCGGACTTGATGTCAATCTTGTAACCGGTGAGTCTTGCCGCCAGTCTTGCATTCTGTCCCTCCTTGCCGATGGCAAGAGACAGCTGATAATCGGGAACAACTACCTTTGCGGTCTTCTCGTCGGGATCGGCAAACACCGCAACAATCTTCGCGGGAGACAATGCGTTCTGAATCAGAAGACCGGGGTTTTCATCCCAGTTGACAATGTCAATCTTTTCGCCGCGCAGTTCTTCCACAATAGCATTTACTCTGGCGCCGTTCATACCTACACATGCCCCCACAGCGTCAACGTTGGGATTGTTGCTCCACACGGCAATCTTGGTACGGCTTCCCGCCTCGCGGGCAATACTTTTAATCTCCACAGTGCCGTCCTTGATTTCGGTAACCTCGGACTCAAACAGCCTCTTTACCAGCTCCGGATGAGTGCGGCTCACATTGATGCGGGGACCCTTGGGAGTGTTCTTCACTTCAAGGACATAAACCTTGATACGCTCGGTAGGACGGAAAATCTCACCCTTTACCATTTCGCTTTCATTCAGCATCGCATCAGCCTTGCCCAGATTGATGCTGACATTCCTTCCCACGTAGCGCTGAACCACGCCTGTGACAACATCCTTCTCTTTCTCATAGTACTGGTTATAGATAACACTTCTCTCTTCCTCGCGGATTTTCTGGAGAATCACATTTTTTGCATTCTGGGTTGCGATACGTCCGAACTCCTTGGACTTAATCTCCACATGAAGCATGTCGCCCACCTTTGCCTTGGAGGAAATCTCCTTTGCGTCATCCAGAGAAATCTGCAGACAGTCATCCTCCACGTCATCGGCGGTCTCAACAACCTCCTTCTCGGCATAAACCAGGAAGTCACAGGTGTCACGGTCAATTTCCACCTTCACATTATCTGCCTTTCCGAAGTGATTCTTGCAGGCAGTAAGCAGTGAATTTTCGATGGCCTCAAACAGCGTCTCCTTGCTGATTTCCTTCTCCTTCTCCAGAATATCAAGTGCCTCCATTAATTCCTTGTTCATTTCTTTTCCTTTTCCTCCATTCCGGCTCATCTAAAGCCTGTTTCTGTTCAAATTACTATCAAAATTCAGCCTTCTTCAGACTGTTGTTAAAAGTCCAGTGCCAGTCGAATCAGCGCAATATCTGACCGTGCAAAGGTTCTGTCTGTTTCTCCCTCTTTTATGACGATGACCTCGCTGTCAAAGCTCTCCAGTGTTCCGGCAAATTCCTTGCATTTATCTATGGGCTTGAACAGCTTAATTTCCACTTCCTGTCCGATGCTCTTTTCCAGGTGCTTATCCTTCTTCAAG
>JAEDMI010000145.1 GCA_016303085.1 Acetatifactor sp. | reverse complement strand
AAATCGGTCTCCCGATTCGCACGAAACACGGTGGACTGCCTCGACTATGTCAGATCACTGAAAGAGATCGGCGTTGGTGTCTTCTTCGAGGAACAGAACATCGACACCCTGAAAAGCGACAGTGAACTGTACCTTGTCATCTACGCAGGCTTCGCCCAGTCCGAATCCGAAAGCATCAGCAAAAATATTACCTGGACGCACCGTAAGAACTTCGAAGAAGGCAAGCCCATCTTCATGTACAGCCGTATGCTCGGCTACAGGAAGGGGGAGGACGGCAGTCCGGAGATCGTCCCCGAGGAAGCCGCCATCGTGCAGAGAGTCTATGATATGTACCTGTCCGGCAAGTCCACCGATGAAATCTCCGAGATCCTTCAGGCAGAGAAGATCGTCATACCGGATAAAAACTTAACCTTCAGCAAATCCATGATTATCCGGATGCTGAAAAACGAGAAGTATTGCGGAGATGCCATTCTGCAAAAGACCGTCACCATCGACCCGATTTCCAAGAAACGAAAAGCAAACGAGGGGGAAGCCCCCATGTGGCTGGTAGAGAACAGCCATCCAGCCATCATCTCCCGTGAGATGTTCAACAAGGTGCAGGAGGAATCCGCCAGAAGGAAGGCAAAGGCGCCTGTGTCGCAGAAAACCTCCATGACAGCCTCAGGAAAATACTCCAAGTACGCACTCTCCGAGGTCATGATCTGCGGCGAGTGCGGCAGCCGGTATAAGCGGGTGACCTGGAATATCCGAGGAAAACGAAGAATTGTGTGGCGATGCGTCAGCCGACTGGACTACGGGAAGAAATACTGCACCGAATCCATCACGGTGGATGAGCAGGCCCTCCAGCGAGCCATTGTAAGAGCCTTGAACCGGTTTAATGTCGAGGACGAAGCAACATACCTCATGCTGATGAAATCCACGATTGGAGAAGCCATCGGGATCAACGGCAGCTCCGATGAAATCGATCTTCTGGAACGGCGGATTGATGCCCTGAACAAGCGAATGCTTGACCTGGTATCTCTGAGTGTTCAGGAGGGGGATGATGCGGAAAACTATGAGGATGATTTCAAGAGTATATCCGCACAGATCGACCAGCTCTCCAAACGCATCACGGCGATTCGGGAGAGCGAGAGTGAGGACGGTGACCTCCAGGCAAGGCTGAAGGAAATCCAGGACATCATCGACAAGCGGAGAGAAAACAAGGATACCTACGATGACTCCATCGTAAGGCAGATGGTAGAGTGCATCAAGGTCTATCATGACGGCAGACTCCAGATCATCCTCGGCGGCGGATACGAACTGGAAGAACATCTGGAAAGCAAATTAGGATGAACAGGCCAGCCTTGTGCCCAAAAGAAGTGGTGGCTGTATTATCACGAGGTATAATTTCAGCAATGAACGGGAATGAATTAAACGAGGGCAAGCATGAGACGCAAAATCAAAGAACGAAATTAGAAAACGGAACAAAATGTGAAATATTTTGAATTCGCATTGACTTTTTCTGATTGGGATGCTATGATTAAAGTGCGCAAAACTATAAGGAGGTAACTGGCGTGAACAACACTTTCGTTCGGCTGAATGGTCTTACTATAGAGAACTTTAAAAATGTTAAGAATGGTCAGTTAAGTTTTGCAAACCCTAGGAAGGCATACCGAACCAGTGTCTTAGGTTTGTATGGACAGAATGGTTCCGGAAAAACTGCACTGATCGACGCAATTGAGCTCTTGCAACTAGCACTTAAGGGTCAGCCTATTCCTTCAAAGTTTGCTGACTACATTAATGTTGAGGCTCAAAATGCTTCCCTGCACTATGAGTTTACTGTTGCAAGCGATATTGGAGAATATCAAGCATTTTATGATTTTGAGCTGCGTGCGGAGAGAATTGAATCACCTCAGAACATGGCTGTAAGTAGTAGCGAGGAGCCACACTATCGAGCCGTTATTGCAGCTGAAGTGCTTAGCTATTCCTACGAAGACAGTCAAATTAAAGTGCGAAAAAGCCCTTTGATCGACACAGCATCGACAAAGGTTTTTGCACCGGCTGGCAAGTATTCCTGCCTGATCGGAAAAGATAAAGAAGTTGCGATGAACCTGATGGTTGACAAAAAAGTCGTGATGGGAGCATCAAGATCGTTCATTTTCTCAAGAGAGCTTCTGACAGCGATGAGAAATAATCAGGCAGGTATCACTAATCCTGAGTACAAGCGCCATATGCTGCTCATTGAAAGCTTAGTACGCTATGGGAACTTTGAACTGTTTGTGATCAATACAGCAAACTCCGGAATTATTAGCATGAACATGCTCCCCCTTTCGTTCAAGTATGAAGATGGAACGAATGGAGCGGTTGGTAATATTCTGATTCCCTTGGAAGATGCTGCGCCTATTCCTGAAGAAGCTGTATCGATGGTTGAACATGTGATTGCCAATATGAACATTGTTCTCTCACAGATCGTTCCAGGACTGACAATTCGAATCGAAAAACTAGGCGAGATGGTTTTTGCCAACGGGAAAAAGGGTGTAAAAGTTCAATTGATGTCCCTAAAGAACAAAAAGGCAATTCCATTGAAATACGAGTCGGAAGGCATCAAAAAGATAATTTCAATCCTTCAACTTCTGGTTGTGGTATACAATCGTGCATCGATTACGGTTGCCATTGACGAGCTAGATGCGGGAGTATTTGAATATCTTCTTGGTGAATTGCTTCGCATTATCTCTGAAAAAGGAAAGGGGCAGCTTCTATTTACTTCCCATAATCTTCGCCCGCTGGAAACTTTGGATAGAGGGTTCATTGCATTTACAACAACAAATCCGTCAAACCGTTACATTCGAATGAGCAAGCTAAAGGACAATAATAATCTGCGTGACTTCTATTTCAGAGATATCGTTTTAGGCGAACAGATTGAGGAAGTCTACGATCCTACAAATAACGCAGAAATTGCCTTAGCTTTTCGAGAGGCGGGTGAGTCCTGTGGCTCGTAAAAAAGTCGTTTTTGTTATTGTGGAAGGGCCATCGGATGATGCAGCCTTAGGCGTAATTTTGAACAGACTCTTCGATAAAAGTAAAGTTCATATCGAAATCATACACGGAGATATTACAACAGACTTGAATATAGATCCTGTTGATATAGCCAGTGCTCTTGGAAAAATCGTGAAGGACTATGCAGAGTCCATGCATTTCTCCCAGGTTCATTTCCAGCAGGTTATTCATTTGGTCGATATGGATGGGGCTTTTATTCCCAATACCTCGATTGTAGAAAATCCGGATGCCGACAATCCAATATACTCCTTGACTGAAATACAGACAGCAAGACCGGAGCAGATGGCAAAGCGAAATGAGCACAAGCAGAGGGTGCTGAATCGCATCAGTAAGTTGAAAAAAGTGTGGGCATCAATTCCGTATCAGGTATATTATATGTCATGCAATCTTGACCATGTTTTGCATGGGAAATTGAACAGTTCGGATGAAGAAAAAGAAAATGATGCCTATTCTTTTGCAAAGAAGTACAAAGACGATATTGATGGCTTTCTTGCATTCATATCTGATTCAGACTTTTCACGGATGGAGGGGTATTCTGATTCCTGGGCATTCATCAAGAAAGATCATCACTCTTTAGAGCGTTTCACAAACTTCGGCCTGTGCTTCTCAAATATTCGAAAAGAGCGGGCAGAGCAAGAAACAATACAAAAGTCTGAATAATCTACATATTAGAGAGCGGATTCGGTTTCTGAATTGTTTGGTTGTATGCAATTCTTTATAGAATACCGAGTGCATTATGAACGGCAGACAGCGAATAAGCGGCCAAGGCTTATTCGCTGTATCTTTTATCCGTGATTCACTTCCTCACCCTCGTTATTGCCGAACTGACCGAGAATCAGGCTTTCATATTCGTCCGATTCCTCAAGCTCGTCTTCTTCATCCGGCTCGATCCAGAGGGCAACATCCCTGGCATACAGCTTGTTCATAAACAGCTTGCCTGCAGTGCTTTTCTTTTTGCCGTTATACTCCAGGATCATTGCCTCGGCATAGCCCATGGAACCCGGACGGCGCTCTCTGGCGGTACGAGTCAATTGCTTAATCGAAACGGCGCCAACCTTTTCAGCAAAAGTCTCGTCATTCAGTTGATCCTTATACACCACACAGAGTTTAGTAACGGCATTCATAATGTTAGCGGAGAAGGAATTGGAGTCACCCTCCCAGGTGGCGATAATGAGGCGGAGAACACGGTTCAGGACTTGATAGCCATACTTTTTGTAGATGGCCTCCAGAGTGGAAACCGCACAGATATGTCCGGGTGCTCTCTTGGCAGCAATCTTCATTCCATAGGACTCCACCAAATCACGGATCATCAATTGATCCGGATTTTGCGCCTCGATGTTTGCCATGAAGATCTCATACGGCAGCAGTGATTTCACGAACTTCATCTGATTGGCAAAGATGTCCGCTTCATGGGCATAGCACAGATCATCGTAAATCATACACCACACCGGTGTTTCCCGTGAGCCGGAGGCAAGCGCCACAATTTCGATGGTGTGCTGACCATTGAAAACATAATTGATGCCGTCTCGGCGGCTGACCTTTACAGGGTTTATCTGAAAGATGTCAAAATTTTCTGCAGTTTTCTCAATGTGTGCCTGCGAGAGATTGCGCTGGTAGTCCTGGTTGGATACCAGGTTCTTTATTGGGATTTTCTCAAAATGCACATTCGGGACAAACCGATCTAAATCATCCATTTTCATCCTCCTCCATTTCCGATAACAGATCCGCTATGGTATTACGCAGTTCATTCAAAGCCCGAACCAAATTGCCCTTTGCCTGCTGAGAAACGCAAGTGAGGTCGGCGGTATTCTTTGCCCGTTCGATGGAGCTCTGCCAGGAGGGGATGGTTAAAGTCAAACTGCTGATTTCCGCATCCGGATCATACTCGGGCATATCCTTCACGGACGGCGCGGATGATGTTTCACCTGCAGCATCGCATTTGCCGGTCTGGAATAATGGGCGTGTTGCCTTATACTGCATAAACTCGGCAGGATTGCGCTCAATCTTTCGATTGATCCGCCGAAGGTCTTGGGCGGGAAGCTCTGCCATTTCCATGACATGCTTATGGGCAATCTTATACTGCCCGGAGAGGATCTTCGGAACCAGCTTCGGTTCTTTTTTCCCGATCTCCTCCAATGCGCGGGTGTAGAAGGCATACTTCTGTACAGTGGCAGCGGACACATTATTCTCCTCTGCAATCCGGCGAGCCGTCCAATGCCGACAGGCCCGATCTTCCTCCGCTTCACTCATGTCCGATGTATCAATGGAGTGCTGGTTCTTCCCAAGTCGATTGCGTATCTTGGTAACAACCTTCTCATTTTCATACTGCATTCCAATCAGAAATTTGCGGGTTTCCTCGGTGATGTTTCTTCTGCCAAGCTGATTGGCACAGATCCAGGCGATAGCTGCCTCACGGCATTCAAATTCCATCTCTTTGGTTCCAAAAGGGACGCCGTGGCGCATACAAATCTCATAGCGATTATGACCGTCAACAATGACACCGTTCCAGACAACAATCGGATCCCGGCAGCCATCGGAGAGAATATTCTGTTCCAACTGTGCGTATTCCCTCTGCCGCAGAGGACGGATCAGATGCCTGAACTCCTCGTCAATTTTCAGTTTCCGCAATCCCATTACATCGCCTCCATACTTTCAACTTCCTGGATGGTGCTGAGTGGAAAAACGGCGGCATTCTCCTCGGATACGATTTCGCCGGTCAGCCGATAAGTACACTTGGCATCCAAATTGGTGACCAGCGCCAGAAGCTGGCTTACAAACAAACTGCTGTATATCTCATAGGAATTATCCGGTTTCAGGGCGGCAAGATTTACACGATGGGTAAACCTTGTCCGGGTATCGACACCCTGTATCGCCATCATCTTCGCCGAAGGGCTTACGAGCAATTGAATGTACTTGGGCGTTCCGAGAAGCGCCAGTGTATTGCGATGGATACGAATCCGATACTTTTTTAAGTCAACGGCAATGGTTACCTGCTGCCGTATTTGTTCACTCACGGTCCATACCTCCTTCCGGCAGAGCAGCCTGACCGACTGTTTTAGTGGGGATCTCGTTTTGCCGAACTGCCTTGTTTTCCTTAATTGAGTAGATAGCATATCCCTCGAAGATATTCACAAGCATGGACTGCTTGTGTTCATTGAAAGTCATACCGAATTGGTTTTGCCAACCAATCGGAT
>JAEDMI010000144.1 GCA_016303085.1 Acetatifactor sp. | reverse complement strand
GGAAGTATGGTAGAAATCACCATAACCTCTCCGGGTTCAACATCATAATTTCCGGGAGATGCAATCTGTTCTTTCGTCCCATCCGCTTTCTCCCAAAAGAGAATCCCTTCATAAACAAAGTTTCCTTCCGAAGCTTCCGAATCTCTTTCAGAGGGATAGACTATCTGGGCGCAGATAAATCCGGCCAGTATCAATGAAACAAATGCGTAAAATATTATTTTTATGTACTTTCTAATTGAATAAGCTTCTCCGGTCAACTGTTATTCCTCATGCGTTTTCGTAAAGTGCCTTCCTTTTTCACGTGTCAATTTATATAATTCTTCTGCAGCCAGTCTGGTCTTTGCCACAACATCACCGCCCTCGGTGGGGAAACAGTAGTACAACACCTCCGTATCGCCGATGCAAATCATGTCGCCCAGTTCATACCAATAGTAGTCGGAGTAAAGGCTGTAGGATGAGGACGGCTTTTGAAAATAATCCAGCTTTCCGTCACATCCCGTAAGATGAAACCCCTCCACATCATGACGAAGCCTGCCGCTTCCCACCTTGTATACGCATTTGGTGTTCACCATCATACAAATATCCACAGCCACATCCAGCCGGTAGGTTCCCTCTTCCAATTCTTTTCGGACACATTCCCTCTCCCAGCGGTACCAATCGGGGATGTGGGAAAACTCCGTTTCCCCTTCCGCGGCTTCCATATATCCCAGTTCGGTGAGTTCGTACTTTTTCCCACAGCTTTCACAGGACAGACCTGTGCCCTTGCCCAGCATTTTCCCTTCCCTGCCACAGCAAGGGCATTTATAGAGCACCCTGTTCAGATAATCCGCACGAAAAGCTTCTGCTATACGGACATTGTTTTCCTGCTGCCAGCGGAAATTATCGAAGGAAAACTCCTTCGCCAAAACAGCATTCAGTTCCTCCACACTCTTCCCCGCAATGTCCTCGGGAGAAAGCAAGTATTCCATATCAGCGGACACATCCACCTTTCGCAGCTTTAAATTGTTGTATAACGGATCCCTTGCAAAGGCACCGTAGGTACGAATCATTACCACCGGAACCCCCAACATTTTCAAGCATTTCCCCAGGCTGTCGGGAAGGGGCGTGGCCGTACCGTCAAAGCTGTAGCTGGCTTCCGGATACATGAGCACAGAGCATTTCAGTTTCTTCACCGCGAACATCATGTCCCGTACCAATGTCAGATCTGTGACAAACTTCTTCGTCGGAATACAGCCGATGGCACGCATCAGCCAGTTTTTTCCTACGAACCCGTCCGATGTACACACGATATTGAACGGCCTGGGATACAACACTGTAGCCGCAATCTTTAAATCAATAAAGCTGGAGTGATTCATGAGAATCAGGCAGGGTTCGTGCTTCCCCAGCTTTTCCATACCGATTTTCCTACAGGTAAAATTTGTTGCTTTCAGGTCAGACTTTGACAGCACTTTCAAAAGTGTCCTGAACAGGATACCCGGTCGTAAGGGCAATCGATGCAGACCTACCGGCATAGCCAGCACATCCTCATAGCTTTTCTCTTTTACTTTTATCTTCACGTAATTCCACCCTCATAAATGAAAATATATCAATCGCCCTGGTAGGTCGGCGCATTCTTGGGACTTGTACCCTTGATTACCTTATGATAATAAGCATAGGTCATGGGGGTATCCTGCTTCAGCACATCCGCATCCAGCACCTTACCTAAAAATACCGTGTGGCTGGAGGTCTCCATCTTGTCAATCACTTCACAGACGATATAGGCACAGGCATCTTCCACAACAGGCATATACTCCTTAATCACAGGCTTCACTTTGTCAAACTTGTCGGTGTCTTTTCCGCTGTAAAAGCCAAAGGTTCCGATAACACCGGGGTCTGTATTCTCACCCAGAATAGAAATAGCAAACTTGCCCGTATCCTGAATACACTGATTTGTATAGTTATCATGGTTGATGCTCACCGCAATGGTTGCGGGATTGGATGTAATCTGCATGGCGCTGTTAGCCGTACAACCTGTCGCTCTTCCCTTGTCCCATGTGCTGACTACATATACTCCGTAAGACAACTGATAAAGTGCACTTTTATTCATATTTCTTCTCCTTCTGCGCCGCTTTTCTCCTGTGCGAAATGTACACTGTACAACATATGTGTTGCTCAGCATGTGCAGCAACGCCAATACACATGCTTATAAGGAGTATACCACAAATCGGAAACGAAAGATACTATAATTCGCATATTGCAGCAATCTTATTGTAACAATCTTCCTACAAGGTCCCCCGGTTTTTTGGCCTGATTACTTGACAAAACCGTCGGAAACCGATACACTAATAAAGCCGTACATTCGTGGTATAACGATGAAATTCGGTCTTACGCAATGGGAACTGCGAACCGTGTCAGGTTGGGAACAAAGCAGCACTAAGCAGAACCTCTCATGTGCCGTAAGGCAACCGGGTGGAGTTATGCCCGGGTGTGCGGTCTTGTAATTTGACCGGGTTTTTTAATAACCCCGGCATGACCACACGGGAATTGCAGGCAACATGAAAGAAAAGGGACTCCATGAATATGACACCGGAAACAATAACTGCATATATGTCCGACTGCACTCTCTGTCCAAGACAGTGCCATGCAAACCGCGCTGCAGGACAGGTCGGCTTCTGCGGACAAACCGCAGAAATCACTGCAGCCAGAGCCGCCCTTCACTTCTGGGAGGAACCCTGTATCTCCGGTTCTCATGGTTCAGGAGCCGTTTTTTTCTCCGGCTGCAGCCTTCAGTGTGTTTTTTGCCAGAACCACAACATAGCCGTGGGGAAAAGCGGCAAAATAATCACATTGGAAAGGCTATCAGAAATCTTTCTGGAATTGCAGGAAAAGGGTGCTTCCAACATCAATCTGATAACAGCAGGACACTTTATTCCTCAGATTTGTCTTGCCCTTGAACGCTCCAAAGCCTCCGGCTTGTCCATTCCTGTGGTTTACAACACAGGCAGCTACGAGGAGGTTTCCTCTCTCCGTCTGCTGGAGGGACTTGTGGATATTTATCTGCCCGACTTAAAATACTTTTCTTCGGAGCTTTCAGCAAAGTATTCCCATGCTCCCGACTACTTTTTCAGGGCATCTGCTGCCATTTCCGAAATGCTCCGCCAGGTAGGAGAACCGGTATTTGATGATATATCCGGTCTGATGAAGCGCGGGGTTATCGTCCGTCACCTTGTTCTGCCGGGTCAGACAAGGGATTCCAAAAAAATACTGCGTTATCTCCATGAAACATATAGAAATGACATATATGTCAGCATCATGAATCAATATACTCCTTTGGTGCAGGTCGCCGAGATACCTGAACTGAACCGTTGCGTCACCGTGGAGGAATATGAGCGTATACTGAATTTCGCGGATAAAATCGGCATTGAACAGGGCTTCCGACAGGAGGGTGGAACCGCATCGGAAAGTTTTATCCCGGAATTTGATAACGAGGGTATTTAGCAGTAACTATAGGTTCACTCTCATCATATAATAACCAAAGTCTGCATTCTGAGCCGGTTCCTCCGCACACTCAAAACTCTCAAACCCAAACATAACTGCCACCTGTTTTTCCCTGTCGTAGTAGTTGCCGGGAACTCCCACATAGTAAAGAATTTCTCCCCTTCTCTCCACTCTGGTTAAAATCAAATGCCGATAATTATAATACCCATGTAACAGAAAGCTGTTGTTTGCCGCACGGTAAGATTCTGCCGTAAACAGTACAAAGTCTGCCGGACCGATGGACAGATATTCCCTCTCATCCCGAAATGGCTTGATATGCGGATATATGGACACCAGCTGAAGCCACTTGTCTTCCAGCAGCGATATAGCCTCCGGTCGCCGTTCCGATTCCTTTGTCTCATGCCGACGCCCCTGCCCTGCTATCTTAAACTGCTGCTCCCTTTCCGCAGCTTGACCTTGACATGTATCCTCTGTGCCAAACTCCTTTCCCTGATTTTCAGGTGTCTTTGGAGGCTCTGCACTCTTCACCTTCTCTGCCTCTGATATGCTCTCTGCCCCATCCGCTACTATCTTCTGTTTCTCTTCCTTCACAGACTTCATTTCTGTCTGCTCCGGCATCTCCCGGTCCATGACAATCTCCCGCTCCGCAGCCACAACCTCCACTTTTTCTCTCCGCCCGCTTCCGGCACACGGATACCACTTGCATGAAACCTCAGATATTTCACTCAACGGTATTCTGATACCGCTCACATCTCCGTACTGCATCCCAGTTCCGTCAATACCGTTTTTCATGGAGCCTCTATAGCAAAACTCACCACAGCCGCTTTTAAGGGCAAACTTCCCCAAGACAATTTCTCTTTCTCCGCTATACAGCAATACATCAACAGAATCCGTATCTGCACACACGATTCCTTTCAACGCAATTTCCAGCTTGAAACTATCGTCCCGAACCTCCGTTTTTGCAAATCCTCCGTTTTTTATGCGTTCACCGTTTCTGTAATAGTCAAGATATCTGATTTTCCGTTCATAAAACATAAAAAATCCCCCCGAATCTATCATGATTTTACTCTAATATATTCGGGGGGTTGTCTTATTTATTCCTGTTGCATTAATACTCATTATTGTCCAGATATTTCATATAGTTCACTACCATCAGGGCAATCTTAAAGGTCAGCGCATCATCGAAATTCCTCAAATCAAGCCCTGTACTCTTCTGTAGCTTCTCAATCCTGTACACAAGAGTATTTCTGTGCACAAACAGCTGGCGGGAAGTCTCCGACACATTGAGATTATTCTCGAAGAACTTATTTATCGTGTTCAGAGTCTCTTCATCTAAATCGCTGGGTACGTTATCGCCGAAAATCTCTTCAATAAATAACTTACACAGATTGACAGGCAACTGATAAATCAGGCGGCCGATACCCAAAGTACTGTAGGCCGCGACATTCTTTTCCGCATAAAATATCTTGCCCACATCGAGAGCCATCTTTGCTTCCTTATAGGATTTGGAAACATCCTTCAATTCCTGCACCACGGTGCCGAAGGATACTCTTACGTTCATCATAGCCTCAGCATTCATCATGGAAACGATGGTATTCGCAATCGTCATCAAGTCTTCATGCGTGCTGTTCTGTTCCAAAGTCTTGATGAGAATGACACTGCTTTCATCCACCGCAGTGATATAGTCCCCTGCCTGGCTGGAAAACATACCTTTCAAAATCTCCGTCACCATTCCGTCCTTCTCAAGTCCGGTTTCCACCATAAATACGGCTCTGGGTACAGTAACCTCAATATGAAGTTTTTTCGCTCTGTTATAGATGTCCACAAGAAGCAGATTGTCCAGTAACAGATTCTGGAAAAAGTTATTTCGGTCAAATCTCTCTTTGTACGCAATGGCTAGATTTTGAATCTGGCAGACTGCTATTCTGCCCATCATGTATACGTCATCACCGGTACCCTTTGCAATCAAAACATATAACAATTCACCTTCATCCAGGATTTTCAGCAGATGATGTGTACCTATGACCTGACTGTCCGCAGGTGAATTGGCAAATCCGGTGACCAGTTCGCCGCTGATTTCCACATCGTCCGTGGTGGATGCCACTAAATTGCCGGACAAATCATATACACACAAGTCTACCTTTGTAATTGCTTTCAGCTCATCGATGCTGGTTTGAATTGTCTGACTCGAAATCATACTGTTACCTACACCTCTCCTTCGGGCATCAATGCAATACCCATTTTTTACATAATACCTGATTTTTCCCACCTGCGCAAGTGGCAACTTTACGCACAAGAACACAACTTTATGCATAAAAGAAACGGGGGTACTGTTGCCAGCACCCCCATGTTATGTTTGAAACTAGTTGGTAATAACCTGCTCGGTTTCCTTATCGAATACATGAATCTTCTCGATATCAAAAGCAAACTTGATGCTGTCACCGGGTCTTGCGGTTGTACGAGAATCTACTCTTGCAGTGATGGAAGTTTCCTCCAAATCAAAGTACAGATAAACTTCTGCGCCGAGCAACTCGTATACCTTTACGGTAGACTCGAATACGCTCTGAGGAGAGGTCTCGATGAACATCTCGGAATCATATACATCCTCGGGACGAATACCGAAGGTAACAGCCTTTCCGTCATAACCGCCATCAATCAGCTTCTTGGACTTAGCGGGAGGCAGAGGAATGCTCTTTCCTGCGATTTCCAAATTAGCGGTATCACCTACAACCTTAACGGTTGCATCCAGGAAGTTCATCTGAGGAGATCCCATGAATCCTGCTACGAACAGATTGCAAGGCTTCTCATACAGATTCTGAGGAGTATCTACCTGCTGGATAACACCGTCTTTCATAACTACGATTCTGGTACCAAGGGTCATAGCCTCTGTCTGGTCATGGGTAA
>JAEDMI010000143.1 GCA_016303085.1 Acetatifactor sp. | reverse complement strand
TGTGTTCGGCATGGCACATACCTCGGAAGGTATCGCTTATCTGGCGGTGGTGGAGGAGGGAGACCGGAGAGCGACCATAGAAGCTGCCCCGAACGGCGTCAGCATTGACTACAACAGAATCTTTGCACGGTTTACGGAGCGCAGGCTTTACAACCAGCCTACCAGCAACAACGGGACCTCGGGCTCCTTCAAGATGGTTGAGTCAGACCGAAGCCATTCGGACCTGCAGGTGCGCTACCTGTTTTTGAACGGTGAAGCTGCAAATTACTGCGGTATGGCAAACGCTTACAGAGACTATCTGCTGGACAGCGGTTCTCTCACGGAACCGGAAGATGAGTATCGCACCAGACTGGACTTCCTGGGAACGGAGAGGGAGGCCTGGATTGTAGGAACCAGTTCCATTGTCATGACTACGGTAGATGACGTGCGAGAGATTTACGAGGATTTGTCGGGGGAGAATATCACAAATCTGCTCAGCGTTTACAAGGGCTGGCAGAAGGGTGGATTGTACAATGTCCCCATTACGCAGTATAAGGCGGATTCCGACATCGGCGGAACAGGGGAGCTGACAAAGCTTCTGGAGGAGGCGGATGCAAAGGGCATCAAAATGTATCTGTACAACGATGCGCTGAGAATCAACCCCGAGGAGCAGAATGCAACCTTTAATGTGGTAAAGAAAATAAACAAGAGAAAGCTGGAGGAGGAGACCTACAAGGATGTGTATGAGAAGTTCATGTGGCTCACTCCGGCGAGAACAGATGCACTTTTGACAAGGTTTGTGGACAGCTATACGAAAAAGGGTGTGAACAATCTGGCGATTGGCGGTATCTCCGATACCCTTTACTCCTACAACTACAGCGGAACTTTTTACACCAGACATCAGTGTGCGCAGAGCTATATCGACACGTTGAATAAAGTGGATGAAGAGACTGACCTGGTTCTGGAGCAGCCCTTCGCATATCTCTGGAACCACACGGAGAGCTTCCTGGATATGCCTCTTTACACCTCCAGTTATATATTCGAGGATGAGAGCGTACCTTTCCTCTCCATCGTGCTGAAGGGAGTTATGCCGGTATATTCCGAGTATGTCAACTTCGAGGCTAACAAGCAGGAATTTTTCCTGAAACTGGTGGAAACCGGAACCTGTCCCTCCTTTTACATTACAAAGGAGAGCTCTTCCGACCTGATTTATACCAACTCCAGCGATATTTACAGCTCCGAGTACGATGTGTACCGTGACACCATTATTGCTTATTCCGAAGAACTGAAGGCGGTACATGAGAAAACGGCGGGAGCCCATATCGTGGGACACGAAATCAGGGGGAACGGTGTGACGGTGGTAACCTATGACAACGGTGTGAAAATCTATCTCAATTACAGCGGTGAGACTCAGAGTGCGGACGGACACACGCTGGAAGGAATGACCTACGAGGTGGTTGGGTAATGAGCAGAGAAAAGAGAGTAAAACATGCGAAGGTAAGGCTGGGAAAGTTGGAGAAGAGAGAAGCGAGAGCGGGATTCCTGTTCGTCCTCCCCTGGATTATCGGGGTGATCCTCTTCATGCTTTATCCCCTTTGCCAGTCCTTCTACTATATGTGGTTCAACATCAGAATCACACCTCTGGGAACAAAATTCATATATGTGGGAACGGGTAACTTTACCCAGATCTGGTTGGAGAACCCGGAATTCCCTCAGCAGATTGTGACTTATCTGTGGCAGACCATTGTGGAGGTTCCCATCATCGTGGTGTTTGCACTGATGATAGCCATGATGCTGAACGGAAAGATCAGATGCAAGGGCTTTTTCAGACTGATTTTCTTTCTGCCGGTTATCATCGTCAGCGGACCTGTGATGAACATGCTGGTGGGAGAGGGTGCTGCGACCATACCCGCCATGAACGTGCAGTCCATCGTGGCGGCTCTGGACAGCTTTCTTCCCGGTAGCCTGGCAAGCTCCATCGGAGAGATTTTCTCCAACATGATTATGATACTTTGGTACTCCGGCGTACAGATACTGATTTTCCTTTCCGCTTTACAGAAAATCGATTCTGCCCTGTACGAAGCCGCCAAAATCGACGGCGGTTCCCAGTGGGAGTGTTTCTGGAAGATTACATTACCTACCATCAAACCCATGATTATGTTGAATGCGGTTTATTCCGTAATCTTCCTCTCAAGCAACGAGCAGAACTCGCTGATCAACATGATTGAGTCCGCCATGTTCTCCGGCACAAAGGAGAAGGGTTACGGTTACGCGTCGGCCATGGCGTGGATGTATTCGGTGATAGTGGCTCTGATTGTGCTTCTCTTCTTCCTGCTGTTAGGCTCCAAGAAAGATATCTACGACAGACAGGTGAAGCGTCACAAACGGGAAATGAAAAAAGAGGCAAGAACAGCGAAGAGAATAGAAAGGAGGGGAACCCGGAATGCAAAGAAAATCGAGAGGGCAAGGAAAAAGCGCAGCTACCGAACCTATGACGGCAGCGGAGATTATTAAGAAGACCTTCACGAAAGAAAAGCTGCACCGTTTTGTGTTCGGCAGCAAGGAGAAGGAAGGCGCGGGAAAACAGCTGGTAGTCTACGGACTGCTCATCTGCATCGGTTTTGTGTACCTTTACCCCATCCTTTATATGTTCAGTTACAGCTTTATGAACAGAGATGATTTGCTGGACTCCTCCGTCAAGTGGATTCCCAGTACCCTTTACCTGCAAAACTATATTGATGCGGCAAAGAGTATGGATTTCTGGAGTTCTCTGTTAAAGGGAATCGTGATAGCGGGGCTGCCCACTCTCTGTAATGTGGTAATTTGTATGCTGGTGGGTTACGGCTTTGCCAGATTTGAGTTTAAGGGAAAGAAAATCCTGATGGCGCTTTTGATATTTTCCTATATCCTGCCCAGTCAGGTGACAATGATTCCCACCTATGTGCTGTACAACGATACGGGAATATTGGGAACCATATGGGCGTTTGTGCTGCCGGCGCTTTTCGGCAACGGTCTGAATGCACCCATATTCATCCTGATATTCTACCAGTTCTTCCGGCAGGTGCCCAAGGTACTGATAGAGGCGGCCCAGATAGACGGAGCGGGATATTTCAGGTCCTTTGTGAGAATAGCGGTGCCTTCCGCGGGACCGGCGATTTTGACCGTCTTCCTGTTCTCGTTTGTCTGGTACTGGAATGAGTCCTACCTGACAGAACTTTACGTTCAGGGACTGACAACCAAGAGTATCTGGAACAATCTGGTGGTTCAGCTGAAGAACTTTGATATGAGCTTTAATACCCTGGCTTCGGTGGGCGATACCGCCACAAGCTTAAACGAGTCCGTGCGGATGGCTGCAACGGCTCTCTCTATTCTGCCGCTTCTGATTATGTACTTCTTCCTGCAGAAGCATTTTGTGGAGAGTATCGACAGGACGGGTATTACAGGAGAGTAGTTAATAAATCAGTTTCTTAGACCGCAAGGTCTTAAGATAAATGGCGAAAAGCAAGGAGGATTAATATGAAAAAGAGAATTTTAAGTTTGCTGCTTGCAGGCTCCATGGTTCTGGGGCTGACAGCATGCGGCGGCAGTTCAAGCGGACCGTCCGGCAAGGTGGATGAGAACGGTGTGACCACAGATGAAATCACGCTGTCTTTCTGGCACTATGAGGACGAGACCACAATCAACATGCTGGCGGAAAAGTTCATGGAGATGTATCCCAACATTACGGTGGAGTGTCGTGTGATTGAGGACATGAGCGCAGACCTTTCCGCAGCGGCTGCGGCGGGAACTTTCCCTGATGTATTTGAGGGTACGGATTCCGATACGGCGCTGGCAAATCAGTACTGGCTGGATATTTCCGAGTACTTTGACGCTGACCCCGAAAACCAGAACCTGATGGCTACCATCAAAGAATACGGCATCGGCTGCTTTGATACAAATGCAAGATATGCGGTACCCATGGTATACTGGCCCAGCGCAGTGTTCATCGACAGAAATGTTATCAAGACCCTGAATCTGGAAATGCCCAGAACAGACTGGACCTGGGGCGAGATGATTCAGCTGATTAAGGACGCCACTGTAGACCCCGGCAGCGGACAGATGAAGTACTTTGGTCTGGGCTTCTACAACAGACTGGATTCCCTGTACGGCATCGCGGCATGTTCTCCTGAGGAGAGAGCGCTGAAGGGTGAGTTCGGCTTTGACGGAACAGATTTTGACCTGTCCTACTGGGCAGTGGGAGAGCAGGAGTTCTCCGATTTGAAGCTGGCCGGCTATGTGGCACCTTCCCAGGAGACCCAGGAGATGGAAGACTGGACGGGAGACTGGGAGGCATGGTTCGGTGCAACCGGACATGTGGCAGTGTTCTCCGAGGGCTTCTGGACTTACATGAACCTCTGGGGGGCAAACGGCTATCAGGAGCAGTACGGACTGGATATCGTTCCCTATGTAACTCCCAATGTGGTTGATGAGAAGGAGCACAATGTCATTGCAAATATGTATATGGGCGGTGTATCTACCTCCTGTAAGTATCCCTATGAAGCATACCTGCTGCTGAAGTTCATGGGTTGGGGTATCGACGGCTGGAAGACCAGACTTGAGATTTACTCCGATGACACCATCACCAACGCGTCCGGTGTACCTTTGAAGAATTCCCAGATGCCGGTACCGATTACCCTGGACGAGGAGGTTTGGGAGGGCTACAAGGCTCTGTTCCCTCAGGATGCAGATCACAAAGCATATTGGGATGACTATTTTGCAAGCATTACAAGACCTGTTCCCTATGGCTGGTACAGCATTGCAGGTTACTGGAACTTCTGTGATCAGTACTTCAATAAGATTGGTATCCATGATCTGGTAGACAAGGGGCAGGCAAAGGCTGCCGACTATGTGGAGGAGGCAACCGAACAGGCAAACTACTATCATGCTGAAGCAATGATTTCCTACTTCGGACCTAACGGCTACGACGTTCTCTCTGATGAGGAACTGGCACAGTATCAGGCAGTGGTAGATTCCTTTGCACAGTAAACGCTCTATGCGCAAGCTGTGAAGGGTAACTATAAATTTATTTCAAAAACCGGGGAGGGTCTTCTGCATGACAGCGGATTCTCCCGGAAAATAAGGAGGATATTTCATGAAAAAGAAAGTTTTGGCACTTCTTCTCTGTACCGCTCTTACAGCAACTATGCTGACAGCCTGCGGCGGAGAGGACAAGGAGGCAAACAACGGTGCACAGGAGAGCGTTGACGGGCAGTCTCAGGAGTCCGTGGAGCCTGCAGAGGTTACTCCCGAGGAGATTCCTGCCGCATTTGCACATTACACCTTTGACGGCAGTGATGAGGGTTATACCGCAATGGTGCAGGTGGATGATAAGGGCGATAATGACGGCGCAAGCTTCGGGCTGGCGCCTGCCGATGTTACTTTCGCATATGCTGACGGCCCTGTTGGTCAGGCGCTTTACCTGGACGGCAGCTATGGTTTGAATCTGAATCTGCAGCCCACCAACACCGACGCATACTCCGTTTCCTTCTGGACCAACGCAGCAAGACTGGCTGACTTTGGCCCTACCCTGCAGATCGGATACAATATCGGCAAGGCGGCAGATGCAGGCAACAATGTAACATGGATGAATGTTACCCAGTCCGCATGGGGTGCCGATTCCGCAAAGATTTTCCCTATCGTATGGAGCCGTAACGAGGCAAGCGATGCTCAGGACGGTACTGATTGCTGGCCCTGGATGTATGCTTTTGATGATTCCATTCACGGAAAGAGAGAGTGGGTAATGATAACTGTTGTATGCTCCGGCGAACAGCAGAACAGCCCTCTCGGTTCCACCACCGCAGGCGGACAGCTTTACGTCAACGGTGAGCTGGTATATGATTCTCAGGCTAACTACAGCAGCAATGCTTACTTTGAGTACACCTGGGATGCAACCCTTGCTCCCAACATCATGAAGCCCGGCGATTCCACCTTTGAGTCCTACTTCGGAATCAACTACTGGGATACCGTATTTAAGGGATTTGTAGATGATTTGTATGTATTTGACAGCGCATTGAACGCAGGTCAGGTTGCTTCCCTGTATGCATTGGGCAATCCCTCCGTTGAGAGCGTAGCTCCCGAAGGAAGCGCTGTAGAGGAGGAAGCAGAACCTGTTGCAGCCGACCACAGCAACGTTGTTATTACCGGTACCGTACTGGGTGCTACCGACTGCTCCACACCTTTCTGGAGTGAGTTCACCGAGCCTGTAGCAATTGCAGCCGGCGAGTCCGCAACCGTAAACTTCATCAACTATACCAGCACGCTGGCTAACTGGAACAACTTCCTGGTAATTCTTCAGAACGTACCTGAGGTTCATTCCGCAGAAGGCAACGCAGACTACAAGGAGTACGCAGTGCTTCGTGCAGATAACTGGGGTTGGGGCGCAGGCTATGAAAACATCGCTGTTGCAGAGTGTGACTGGA
>JAEDMI010000142.1 GCA_016303085.1 Acetatifactor sp. | reverse complement strand
AAATGGTAAAAAAGGGTATACTATTGCATTGAGAACAGGCTCAAGTATGCCGGAGTGTGAGAAGATAATTGGTAGTATAGAACACTTTTACGGACATTTAGAAATAGAAGCAAGTGGTCATCTGGGCTTATGTTCTATTGAGTACAAAGAGAATGTTGCCGAAAGGATTGATGAGATAAAGAGATTTTGCGATGTAATTACTAATTCATAACCCCCAAGTTGTGGGGAACACTCTTCTGAAAAGGGAGTTAGTTATACCGGGTAATTGATACAATCGAAGCAGGAATGCTTAGTGCCCGGAATTGCGTTCCTGTTGAACAACAATGTATATAGAATACATGAACAACTGAAACAGCCATTTGATTTAGCCTAATCATATGATAAAATGAAAGAAACAACTCGCTATAGGAAAGTCTGAGAGAACTGTTAAGAAAAGAGTTGTTGAAATGCGGGGAAAGAAATCAAATATATCAATATACAATTTTCTGTTGGTGGAATAAGTCCGTAAAGAAGAGGAGTCGGTTGTTGATATGTTTCTAAGAAAGTAAAACAAGACCGTAGGAAAAGGGAACACTCTTCCGAAAAGCGGGACAAGAGGATTGAGTTGAAAGTAAGGAAAGTTAGGCTGAAAGAAATATTTGAAGCTGTACCGGAGCTGCAGAATGAGAGGAAATATGAGCATGTTTGAACTGCCTACCCCCTGCTATGTGGTGGATGAGGCATTGATTAAAAAAAACTTAAAAGTATTAAAGGGTGTCATGGAGCGGACGGGTGCGAGAATCCTGTTGGCGCAAAAGGCCTTTTCCATGTATGAATTGTATCCGCTGATTGGCGAGTACCTCTGCGGCGCCACGGCAAGCGGACTGTATGAGGCAAAACTGTGTGCTGAGGAGATGGTAAAGCCTCTTTCGGAACAGGGGCGGTTCTGCGAGAATCATATTTTTTCCCCGGCATACAGAGAGGAAGATTTTGAAGAAATCCTGAAATATTGTGACCACATTGTTTTCAATTCCTGGAGGCAGGTGGAGAAATATAGTGCAATGGCGAAGGCGACAGGTAAAAGTATCGGGTTGCGCATCAATCCGGAATGCTCCACTCAGGAGGGACATGCCATTTATGACCCCTGTGCTCCGGGCTCCAGACTGGGCGTGACCAAGGAGAATTTTGCAGAGGGAATAGGCAGTAAACCAGAACTTTTTACATTACTTGACGGGCTGCATTTTCATACTCTCTGCGAGCAGGATTCCGATGACTTGGAAAAAACTCTGGATGCGGTGGAGGAAAAATTCGGCGAATATTTGTCCGAAATGAAATGGATTAATTTCGGCGGAGGACACCATATTACCCGGGAGGGCTATGATATTCTCAGGTTGGAAAAGTGTATCAGGAGAATGCAGGAAAAATATGGATTGACTGTTTACCTGGAGCCGGGAGAAGCCGTGGCACTGAACGGAGGCTTTCTGGTGACAAGTGTTCTGGAAATACAGGAGACAAAGGTGCCGGTTGAAAGAGCTGTCGGAAGTACATTGGGTAGTACATCGTGCAGTACATCGTGCAGTACAGGGGGAGAGGACAAACTGAGGATTGCCATTTTAGATACCTCCGCAGCCTGTCATATGCCGGATGTGTTGGAGATGCCCTACAGACCGCCCCTTCAGAAAAGCGGACAGCCGGGTGAGAAGTCATTTACATACCGCCTGGGAGGGCCTACCTGCCTTGCGGGAGACATCATCGGAGATTATTCCTTTGAGAAACCGTTGCAGGAAGGAGATAAGCTGGTATTTGAGGACATGGCAATTTATTCCATGGTGAAAAATAATACCTTCAACGGGATGCCTCTTCCTGCCATTGTGCTGCGGGAGAAGGACGGGGAGTGCCGGATTGTGAAGGAATTTGGCTATGCTGATTTCAAGAGCAGGCTGTAAGAGCCGGAAGAGTATCATCCGATTTAAAATGTTGGAATGTGAAATACAGCAAAAAGTCCCCGACATTGCCGGGGACAGTTGCATATATGTATTGAAAAAAGAGGAAGTATATAGGAACCTGCCGAAGCAGAATTGTTTTTTGTCGAAGCTGACAGAACCCTAACCCCAATGTTAAAACTCAACAGCTTCATTTGTTTATGTATTCATCATACAGGGAAAATGTGTCAGAAGTTTGACTATATCCGAAAGGATTTCTAAAAATTATTAAGAAACAATAATGAATTTATAAGAAAGAAACCTGAATTAACGCAAGGAAGCTTATTCTCATATATAGAAGGCTTATGCGGGAAAGGTATGGGTATAAAATTGAAAATTATCAAGGATTCCACGCCCGCGGCAGACGGCTTCCGCATGCCGGCAGAGTTTGAGCCCCACGAGGGCTGTATTATGATATTCCCGGAACGCTCCGATTCCTGGCAGTATGGGGCATATGCAGCCAGAAAGGCATTTGTAAAAATTGCGGAGGTAATCGCGGAATCGGAAAAGCTGACGGTCTGTGCAAGTGAGGCGCAGTATGATAATGCAAGAGCCATGTTGCCGGACCATATCCGGGTGGTGGAGATGGCAAGCAATGATTCCTGGGCCAGAGACTATGCTCCGACCTTTGTAAAAAATGACGCGGGAGAAGTCCGGGGAATTGACTGGGGCTTTAACGCCTGGGGAGGACTTTATGACGGTCTCTATTTTCCCTGGGACAAGGACAACCGTATGGCACGGAAACTTTGTGATTTACTGGAAAAGGATGTCTACGATAAGAGGGATTTTATTTTAGAAGGCGGTTCCATTCATGTGGACGGGGAAGGAACCTGCATGGTGACGGAGAGCTGTCTTCTGAGCAAAGGGCGAAACCCGGAATTGAGCAGGGAGCAGATTGAAAGTATTCTCAAAGAATACCTGAATATTTCCACTGTTCTCTGGTTGCCCTGTGGAATATATCACGATGAAACCAATGAGCATGTGGATAACATCTGCGCCTTTGTGGCACCGGGCGAGGTTGTGCTGGCGTGGACGGAGGATGAGAGCGATATCCAGTATGCCATGTCAAAGGCCTGCCTGGATTATTTGGAGAAGGCGGTGGATGCAAAAGGCAGACGAATCAAGGTGCACAAGCTTCCGTTGCCGAAGCCGGTGACAATGACGGCAGAGGAATGTGACGGTTTGGATGCCTGCTGGGATGAGCCTACCCGCAACCCCGGAGAGCGTCTGGCAGCATCCTATGTGAATTTTTATATTTCCAACAAAAATATTGTCATGCCGGGTTTCGGTGACCCTGCCGATGAGAAGGCAAAGCGAATATTGCAGGATTTGTTTCCTGACAGAGAAGTCGTGCAGATTTATGCCCGGGATATTTTAATCGGAGGGGGAAATATTCATTGTATTACCCAGCAGATACCACGGAATCAAGGTACTCTGACGTTATAAAGGACATAACGTAAGAGTATCCGGATTCCGGGAAAGAATGTGTCCGAGCCACATTCTTTCATGGCAGAAAAAGGAGTGTGAATAAATGAAAAATGTAACCGTAGCGGCGGTGCAGATGTACTGTAACCGTTCCAGAGAAGAGAATATTGAAGCGGCGGAGAAGGCAGTGAGAGAGGCGGCAGCAAAGGGAGCCCAAATTATCCTGTTGCCGGAATTGTTTGAGACCCGGTATTTTTGTCAGGAGAGAAATTACGATTCCTACAGTCTGGCGAGAACCGTGGAGGAGAACCCGGCGGTTAATCATTTTCGCAAGTTGGCAGAGGAATTAAGGGTGGTTCTGCCCATCAGCTTTTTTGAGCGGGAGGGCAACGTTACCTATAATTCCGTAGCAGTGGTTAACGCAGACGGCACTGTCCTCGGCGTATACCGGAAGACACATATTCCCGATGACCATTTCTATCAGGAAAAATTCTATTTTACCCCGGGAAATACAGGCTTTCGAGTGTGGGATACCGCGTACGGGAGAATCGGCGTGGGCATCTGCTGGGATCAGTGGTTTCCCGAGACGGCTAGGTGCATGGCGCTCATGGGTGCCCAGCTTTTGTTTTATCCTACGGCCATCGGTTCCGAGCCGATCATCGAGTGTGACAGTATGCCTCACTGGAGGCGGTGTATGCAGGGACATGCAGCTGCCAATGTGGTACCTGTGATTGCGGCAAACCGTATCGGAGAGGAGAAGGTGAGTCCCACAAAGGATAATAACAATCAGTCTTCTGCGCTTGTGTTCTACGGGTCATCTTTTATTACGGATGAGACAGGTGAGGTGTTGGAGGATGCCGGTAGGACAGAGGAGAAGGTGATTCTTTGTACCTTTGATTTGGATGCCATAGAAGAAATGCGGTTCAGTTGGGGATTGTTCCGGGACAGACGTCCGGAGATGTATGGAAAGCTGACAGAATAAAAAGACGGCAGTCCGCCATTTGGCTGACTGCCGTTTTACTTAATTTAAAGATTCCCTCCATTTGTGCTTTTTAAGCGAAGCCTTTCCTTCTCCATGATATATTTATCCAAGCCGGGCACCGGACCGGTAAGTTTGCAGCCGTACAGGACTTTTCCGTTATCCAATTCCTGTATTCTTGCAATAAGACCGTAGAGATGGAAGGAATAGACGGTGCCGTTTTCCTTCGGCTGATCGTTGAGTACGGTGTGGAGAAGCTGACCGCACTCTGCGGAAAAGTCGGCATCGCACACTACTGCGAAGCCGGTGTAGCTGACATCACGGATTATAGCGGTGCGTGCAGCGGAATTTAAGCCTCGCTGCACCGAACTGCCGATTCCTACATAACAGCGGAAATTTTCCCGCCGATTATAAATGACGCCTTCCGCAATCGTTGTAAAACAATAGCAAAATTCTCCGTTACTCTTTTTTAAGAGCTTCGAAGATACATTTTTAAACAAAAGAGGCTTTTCATCCTGAAAGCTTGCAAGGAGGTTCACGATGATATTTTTTCCACGAAAGGAGACAGGCTTCCCTTCTCTGATGACAGGGTCTGCAATAATCATATTTTTTCTGGGGTAGTTTTCCTGAACCTTGGATTCAAAGGTGAGGGAAGTCCCGTTCACATTGACTAACAGCGAAATATTCTGTTCGGGTTGTAAATCTCCTATTCGCATGTTCTTGTTCCTTTGTCACATTTTCCCCTACGGTACCAGTTTTGCGTTGGGGTAAATTCGTTCAATTCTCTCATCGTCAAAATGACTGTCAAGAAACTCATCCAGAGATGAGATTTCGGATTCGGCTGCCACAGCAGTCTCCGCGGTATGGCGCTCTGTGTATCTGGATAGTGCCAGAGCAGAAATAGCCATGTCTATCAGCATGAATATAATTAAGATATTCAGTAATACGGTTCCGAAACGTTTCGGCAGTTTTTCTATCCATCGGGACAGTCCGGGATATATTACCTTCAGCCAGACAACTGCGGCAATTCCCCAGAAGAAACAGTAAAGCAAATTGATACGTCCGCCCAGATTAAAGGCGAAGCCGCTGTAATCCCAGAATACGGTTCCGAAGACCAGCTCTGTGAATACACTGCATATGTATTCGTAGGCACCGCCCAGAAGAGTACCTGCAAAAAAAATGTAACGGTCGCTTTTATTGCGGTAACGGTATAAAAGCAGGGTCAGCAGAGAACAGCCCAGACCCCAGACAATACTGAAGGGACCGTACACTACACTGCTTCGGCTCATGAGTGTACCTGTGGTAATCAGACAGAAGATGGTTTCTGTGATATCTCCCAGAAAAGCACCGATAAGGAACAGAGATGCAAGCTTGTAAAAACTGCAGCCCTCGGCAAAAACAGTGCTTTCCTTCCGGGTATTTCTTTCCCGAATACTGTTTTCCAGATTCTCCCGGGTGATGGTGGGAAAGGATTTAATCATTCGCTTTTGTATGACTGCGGTCAGTCGATTTTCCAAAAGCCTTGAAGTGTGCTGCATCCCGTCAGATAAGCTGGAAAGCCGTTTTACCGTTATTTTCATTCCCTGTACAGCCATGGCTGAGGTAATAAAGTCTAAAAGAAAGAGAATAGCGGCAGCCCACAGGATGACAACAGCAACCGGATGGGGAAGCAGATTCAGGATACCACAAAAAAACCGATTGGTAAATAGTATGGTTACAACAGCGAGAGCACCCCAGAGCAGAGAGTACCGAAGGCAGACGTAACCGCCTATGTTATACCTGATTTTTGAGTAATCCCACAGCTTTTTGTGGAATATCTTTTCCATGAGCATGCCCGTGGAATACTCCAGGACAGTAGCCAGTACCATGCCTCCCAGAAAGAGAAAGAACAGGTTCCCGGCGAGCTCCGGGAGAAACAGGGCAAAGAGCACGGCGCCGAAGCCGTAGATGGGACAGATAGGGCTGTTTACAAAGCCCCGGTTTACAAATTGTCTGCGCCGTATGGATGCGTAGCATACCTCAATACACCATCCGATAAAGGAGTAGAGGAAAAAGAGCCAGACAAGGTCAGCTAAT
>JAEDMI010000141.1 GCA_016303085.1 Acetatifactor sp. | reverse complement strand
AAGAAAATTCGGATGAGCCTTATGCGGAGGAGTTGGCACTGGCCATTACCGGGAGAATCCGTAAGGGACAGCTCATTGACACCACGGGGAAGATGTATGAGGTAATAGCGGAAACCCTTGATTTTATACCGGAAAAGGAGAGGAAGGATACTGTAAAAAAGACCTGCCAGAGAGTGTTTCAAGCGCTGCGCATCGACGTGAATAATGAATTTGAAGTTTTGTATGAGTTCATGGAAAAGTTGCCGGGGGTCCTGAAACCGGGAGGGAGGGTGGCGATTCTCACCTTCCACTCCGGTGAGGATAAGTTGGTGAAAAGGGCTTTTAAGGAGGGCCTGCGCAACGGACTGTACGCTGAAGTTGCCAGAGATGTAGTACGTCCTTCCGCGGAGGAATGTGCCCATAACGGCCGGGCCAGGTCAACGAAAATGCGCTGGGCCATCCGGACGGAGTGAGGATGGAATTCAAACAGCTGCAAATAGTTGCATAAAAATGCAAAATCCTCTTTTGTTTATGCGCCCGATGTGATATAATCCCACACATAAACATAAATTGATTAAAAAAGGTCAAGATTGACCGATGCTTGAAAGGAAAAGATAATGGCCGAATTAAGCGCGTGGGCAGCAGATTTTGCCAATACATTTTACAAATGTTTTATTAAAGAAGACCGCTATAAATTGTTACTCAGCGGCATCGGTGTGACTATCCGGGTTTCACTCATAGCTGTTGCGTTGGGTATCCTTATCGGACTTTTGGTTGCCCTGTGCAATCTTTCCAATAAAAAGCTTTTGAAAGCTATTGGCGGAATTTATACGGATGTGATTCGTGGGACCCCATCTGTGACTCAGCTGATGATTATTTATTTTGTCATTTTTGCCACGGTCAATATTCCCAAATGGATTATTGCGGGAATTGCATTCGGCATCAACTCCGGTGCCTATGTGTCGGAAATTATCCGCGCGGGCATCCTGTCAGTGGATAAGGGACAGACTGAGGCGGGAAGATCTCTTGGATTGAACGGTTATCAGACCATGATACATATTGTGATTCCTCAGGCAGTGAAGAATATTTTCCCTGCGCTTTGTAACGAGTTTATCGTTCTGATTAAGGAAACGGCCATTGTGGGTTACGTCGGACTGATGGATATTCAGAAGGCGGGCGACTTTATCAAGAGCGCAACCTTTGTTGCCTTCATGCCTCTGATTGGAACTGCCGTTATTTACTATGTTCTCATAAAGCTTCTGACTCTGGTTTTCAAGAAGATTGAGGAGAGACTGAGAAAGTCTGAGATTCGGTAGAAAGGGGCGCAGGACATGATTAAAGTAAAGAACTTAAAAAAGCATTTTGGTGACTTGGAAGTACTCCGGGGCATCGATGAACATATTTCCCAGGGTGAAGTAGTTGTAGTTATCGGTCCTTCAGGCTCCGGTAAAAGTACCTTTTTACGCTGCCTGAACCTTTTGGAGACTGTGACCGAGGGTGAGGTCTATGTGGATGATGAATGTATCAATGATCCAAAGGTGGATGTAAATAAAATCAGGCAGAAGATGGGAATGGTGTTCCAGCAGTTCAATTTGTTTCCCCATCTTACGATTATGGAAAATATCACTTTGGCTCCGGTACTGCTGAAAAAGATGACCAAAGAGGAAGCGGTAAAGAGAGGGCAGGAGCTGCTTGCAAGAGTTAATCTGGCAGAGAAGGCGGATGCCTATCCGGCTCAGCTTTCAGGAGGTCAGAAGCAGCGGGTTGCCATTGCCAGGGCGCTTGCCATGGACCCGGAAATTATGTTGTTTGACGAGCCCACTTCCGCTCTGGACCCGGAGATGGTAGGCGAGGTTCTGGACGTTATGAAGGATTTGGCGAGGGCCGGCATGACCATGGTTATCGTTACTCACGAGATGGGTTTTGCCAGAGAAGTAGCCACAAGAGTATTGTTTATGGATCAGGGAGTCGTCATGGAGAGCGGTACGCCGGAAGATATTTTCGGGAATCCCCAAAATGAGAGAACCAGGGATTTCTTGAGTAAAGTTCTGTAAGTGCATTACAAATTATTGGTATGGGGCAGTTCCCAACAGGTAAACTGCATAAAGATACATACAAAAAGGAGAGCATATTATGAAAAAAATGATGAAAAAAGTTGTAGTAATTTTGTCAATGGCTATGTTGGTATGCGGGCTGGCAGCCTGCGGAGGAGACAGTGCGAAGAACAGTGATACCATTACTTTCGGAACCAACGCAGAGTTTCCTCCCTTTGAATTTGTTGCGTCCAACGGGGTTATCGGTCAGTATGACGGTATCGATATGTCTATCGCAAAGCAGATTGCAGAGAAGAACGGTATGACAGCAGAAATCGAGAACATGGAATTTGACTCTCTGCTGATTGCACTGGAGAACGGACAGATTGATGCGGTAATCGCAGGCATGACAGTAACAGATGAAAGAAAGGAGGAAGCAGATTTCTCTACTCCGTACTATGAAGCAACTCAGGTTATGATTGTGAAGGAGGATTCTGATATCAAAAAGGCTTCCGATATGGCGGGAAAGAGAATTTGCGTCATTCAGGGATATACCGGTGAGACTTGTGTCAATGACATGGGATATTCTTATGAAGCATTTAAAAAAGGAACCGAAGCCGTTATGGAGCTGGTAAACGGTAAGTGTGATGTGGTTGTCATCGATTCTGCTACTGCAAAGAAGTATGTCAGCGATAACGAAGGGCTGAAGATTGTAGAGGATCCGGCAGCTTTTGAAGGTGAGCAGTATGCCATTGCCGTAAAGAAGGGCAACACCGAACTTCTTGACAAGATTAATAAAGTAATTGAAGAGATGTTGGCAGACGGCACTATTTCCGACTTGGCTGTTAAGTACTCTGAGGCTGAATAGTTGAAGTATTTCCCCCTTGTTCAGTACCGCTGAAGATATAACCGAACGTGTGGAAAAGGAAATGGATTAGTATATACTTGAATAAATCAGCGCATAAATCCGATCCCGAAGCTTCTGTTTCATAATAGGATTAGAGGTATTATCAATGGCTTTTTGTAATCTATGTATCTCATCTATTTTTTTATCCCACAGAAGGTTATCTTCTTCGGTGATTACTTGTTTCTCATGAACATAATAAAGCAGGTGATCAAAGGAATGGTTTTTAAAATACTGATGAATAGATTTAACTATATGACGGACAAATAGGACTGGAATTGTAATATAAAAGATAAATCCAATAATGGCAAGTCCTTCACACATAATCATATGAGTACCCTCCTGTAACTTATATATACAGGAAAAAGCGAAAAAGTTCAAGAGTAAGATAACCTGAACCGGCTTGATTTCACATTATTTACAACAGCCCAGTCGATTGGGGGTAGAGAAATTTCCCTTCTGATTGTATAATCAAAGTAACTGCTTCTTCGGAACAGTGAAAAGATGATTCAATCAGAGGGGATTTTACATTTATGAAACAGATACCATATGAATATCACAATTTACCCATTCCCGGCGGTGGATACGTTACAGGCTTCCTATATTCGGAGAAGGAACGGGACGTGCTGTATATCAGGACAGATATCGGCGGAACTTATCGCTTTGATGTAAAAGAGCAGCGTTGGATTAGTCTGATTCCTCATGTGACTATGGAGGATTTGAGCGAGACATTTCCCATTGCTCTGGCCATAGACGAGGAGAAGCCGGGCAGCCTCTATATTGCATGCGGTGTCAATCAACCGGAATCCGGCGTGTTGGCGATTTCCGGGGATTACGGGGAGAATTTTACATATGAAAAAATTCCTGTGATGATACACGGCAATTTAAACGGCAGAGGAACAGATGAAAGGCTGTATGTCAGGGGCGATATCATTTACTATGCTTCTCAGCAGGAAGGTCTGTGGCGCAGTGAGGACAAAGGACACAGCTGGAGAAAACTGTCAGCCCTGCCGGAAGAATACCTCACCTTTGTGACGGAGGTGGAAGGGATGCTTCTTGTGGGTACAGCAGGGGTGACCACAGGAACAGGTTTGCAGCCGGAAGATTTGGGAGACGAAAGCGGCATGATGCCTATGCGTGGGCACAGTTTGTACATATCTTACGACAACGGTGAAACTTTTGAAAAGGTGCAGGAACCGGAAAACCATGCCATAGACGGCTGCAAATTGAACGGTTTGGTGGCGCAGCGATGGTGCAGAGACGAGAAATATCTTTATGTCACCTTTGCTTCCACGGGAAGGCGTTCTTATGTGCTGGAGAACGGTTACAGTTGCGACTCCGGGGACACCATTGACGGTCATATTGTCAGGTATCCCTTCGTAAAAACCGAACTACCGAAGGCGATAGAGAAGGCAGGAACAGAAAAAGCAAAAAGCGGAGGCGGAATGCAGAGCGGAACAGCCTGGGAGTGGCGTCTGGGTTCCATGGAGGATATTACGCCCGGAAGCGCGTCGGCAGTGAAGGGTATCGGTCAGGAGAACATCAGGCGGGGGGATGTTTTGGATTACGGCTTTTCCGGTATCAGCGTGTCGAGACAGACACCGGGGATGCTGGTGGCTTCCACCATTGTAAAGGATGATGGGGACAGTGTTTTCCTTTCCCTGGACTACGGGGAGAATTGGAAGCAGATACTGTATGATTTGTCGGAAGGGGAGATTGTCTTCCGCGCGCCCTACATGCGTCCCGAATGTAACGGAGGGCACTCCCTGATTCACTGGCTCAGTGATATCAAAATTAATCCCTTTAATGACAGCGAGGCATGGTTTAATTCGGGCACGGGTGTGTTCCGCACCCGGAATCTGAAGGATAAGGTTTGCAGGTTTACGGATTGGTGTGACGGCATTGAAGAGACAGTTCACCTCAATGTGTACAGTATGCCCAAAGGACGAGTACAGGTCATTGATATTTTGGGCGACCTGGGAGGCTTTGCCTTTGAGGAACTTGGCAGAGCCTGCGGAAATTCTTTCGCGGATGCTGAGGGGAACCGGTACATCACCTGTATTAATGCGGATTTTTCCGACGAACACCCGGAGCACCTGGTGGTGACACCCAGAGGTAATTGGACGGGAAAGACCCTGGGCGGATTGATTTTGTCCGTCGACCAGGGCAGGACCTTCGAACGTCTTCCCATGCCCTTCGGCCTGACGGAAGATTTGGACGAGGCTCTGCGTCTAATAGAGCATCCCAATGTAAATTCCGGCTGGGTTGCAATGTCTCCGGACGGAAAAAACATTGTCTGGGCCGTGGCGGAGGGGATTGAACTGCCGGTGCGCAGGCTGATAGCCAGCCATGACGGTGGCAGGACTTACTCCTGTTGTACGGTTTATGATAAGAAGGATTGTCTGAAAACAACGGGTAAGGTGAAGGTTTTCTCCGACAGAACAGACAGCAATTTGTTTTACGGTTTCGGCGGTGGGTCGGATTTTTATATCAGCCGTGACGGAGGCAGCACTTACAGGGAATATGAGTTGCCCGCTGAATTTCCCAAAATTGATTTCGGACTTATCGACTGTGCCAACAAGACGGAGGTGCGGGGCGAGACCGGCAGACAGGGTGTATTTTATATGGCAATCGGTGAGGGCGGTATTTGGAAGCTGGAGTACTGTGCAGAGACAGATAATGTCAGCCTGACCCGACTTACAGCTCCCGGTATTACAGCTTTCCGAATGGGTCTGGGACTTGGCTCACCTGACGGTGATTATTACAGGGATTCCAAGGCAATCTACTTCAACGGTATTGTGGAAGGGAAGTACGGTTTTTATAGGACTTTGGATCAGGGCAGGACTTTTGAACGTCTGAACACGGATAAGCAGATGTTCGGAGAAATCAACAGTATCGACGGCGACTGCCGGACTTTCGGCAGATTTTACCTTGCAACAGGCTCCAATGGGGTTAAGTGGGGAGACATATGTGGAACGAACCGATAAAAACTGAGTATTTATGCCAAAAATCAAAATCGTACATTCGCATCTTTAATTTCTCTTGATACAAAAAGACACAAAGAAGGTCAAAGCGTATGCGAGAGAAAAAACACCATTTAGCAATCGATGAATATGAGCGCAGTACACATCCGTCCGCAACAAAGGGACGTTGAGTTCAAGATGCTGGCAAGTCAGATAAATCCTCATTTGTCAGCCAGAGGTGAATGACAAGTGGATATAAGTATAGAGGTCTTGGTGGCGAGATACTTGAGAAAACTATCGAACATGTATATGAAGATTTTGGTGAGATGTCAATAGCATTAGGATGTCATAAAGATAATTGCAAAACTGCACGGTTCTATGAAAGACATGGATTCTCAAAAACAGGTGTTTTTGAAGGTGATGACGAGTATTTTTTAAGACTAAAATAAATTTCAGGTTATAGAGAATGGAAATTGCAATTTGCCGCGACTGCTGTTTGTGCTTTTGAATCTATCATATGGCAAAGGCTATACGGTAAACAGACCGGTTACGGCTGTATTGCAGGAAAGGTGAATTATAGCCGTAAGCATCAGGTGCCGGTTACGGGTGTATTGCCGGAAGGGCAAAATATAACC
>JAEDMI010000140.1 GCA_016303085.1 Acetatifactor sp. | reverse complement strand
TGCAGAGTATGCGCTGACCAGAGGACTTATTATTGCGGACACCAAGTTTGAGTTTGGCTTGGACGAGGAGGGAAATATTGTTATCGGAGATGAAATGCTTACTCCCGACAGCTCCCGCTTCTGGCCGGCAGAAGGATACGAGCCCGGACACGGACAGCCTTCCTTTGACAAGCAGTTTGCCCGCGACTGGCTGAAGGCAAATCCGGATAACAACTGGACACTGCCCCAGGATATTGTGGACAAGACGATTAACAAGTATTTGCAAGGCTATGAGCTCCTGACAGGTAAGCCTCTGAATAAATAATATATTATACCAATGGGAGAAGGCGGCATAGGACAAAAAATCCTTTTGCCGCTTTTTGTAAATCAGAAAATATATTTACATAATTGAAAAGCGAATAACAATGGAGGAAGCTAAATAATACTTTTAAGGATGTTAATGACAACCTACATTGTGAGAAGTATAATGTTATTCGATGTATAACAAACAATATATATTGAACGATATTCTTTGAAAAGGGAACCTGTAGAGCGTTTTTGAACGGGGCAGCCGAACCTAAAGGGATATGCATAAGACGTGAGTAAGGAGATGAAAGCATGATATTGTTATATATTTTATCACTTTTTGCATCCGGGCTGATGTTGGTGTTGACTATCAAGCAATTTGACTATAAAGTAAGCTCCATATATGCACTGATATATTTGATGATAACCATATGTGACTTCGGATACCTCCATTTGCTGCGTTCGCAAACTCTGGAAGGTGCGTTGTTGGCAAATTCTATTACTTATCTTGGTGGATGCTTTATTCCATTTCTTATGTTGCTTGGAGTTTGTAACATATGCCATGTCAGACAAAAAAGCTGGATGGTGGCGTTGGAACTTATTTGTTGCCTCAGCTCTTTTTTGCTTGTATGCACTTCCGGAAAAAATAAGTTGAATTATCTTTCGGTATGGTTGGATACTTCAGGAAAATATACAAGACTGATGAAGGAATACGGACCTTTTCATAATTTATACACTCTGGGCATGGTTATGTTTATTATGGCTACTTATGCTGTAATAATTTGGACTTACAGGAGGAAAAGGGATGTTTCTTATATAACGGCTTTGGGACTTGCTGTTATCTGCTCTATCGATATCATTACATACTTTATAGAGATGCTGCTAAAGGTAACCGTAAAGCTTATGCCGTTCGCTTATTTATTAACAGAGTGCGGCCTGTTTTGTCTGGTAAGCAGGATCAAAAAATATGATATTTCAGCGGTGGTGTCAGATTATTACAGCAAGTCCAAAGAGTATGGATTTGTCTTAATCGATAAGAATATGCACTATATGGGCAGCAATGAGGTGGCGGAAAAATGGGAACCGACTCTTGCGGAACTACAAGTCGACAGGGGCATTGAGGAAGATCAATCTCAATTTGTTAAAAATGTTATGCAAATCATCGAAAGCGGAAAACAGGATGAGTTTTTTCTTCCGTACGAAAATAGGACAATAAAGTACAGTGTAAAGTTCTTCTACAATCGGAAAGGCACTTCCAGAATCGGATACTATGTGGAAATGGTTGATGATACGGAAAAGCAAAATCATTTGAAGATGGTGGAAGAGTACATGGAACAGCTTAGGAAAGAAAAGGAACGGGCAGATGACGCGAATACCGCAAAGTCGCAGTTCTTATCCACTATGTCTCATGAGATACGGACACCGATGAATGCAATTGTGGGAATGACAGAGATTCTTCTTAGGGAGAAGCTACCTCAAAATGCGAAGGAATATCTTAATAATATTAAGAATTCCGGCGATGCATTGCTATCTATTATCAATGACATTCTGGATTTTTCCAAAATTGAGTCAGGCAAGCTGGAAATTATTGAGGATATTTACGAGCCAATGTCCATGTTTCATGATTTGGCCATCATTTTTCTGAACCGAATCGGAAGTAAACCGGTAGAACTTCTGTATGACATTGATCCTAAGATGCCGACGAAACTGTACGGAGACGGACAGCGGTTAAGACAGGTAATCATCAACCTTATGAACAATGCTATTAAATTCACAGAAAGCGGGTATGTGCGGCTCAAGGTAAGTGTGAAACCGTCAAAAGAGGAGTGGGTCTGCCTGTATTTTGAAGTGCAGGACAGCGGACAGGGAATTAGGGAGGAAGATATCGGGAAACTATTTACTTCTTTCCAACAGGTGGATATGAAGAAGAATCGGAATAAAGAAGGTACCGGGCTTGGACTTGCTATTTCGAAGCAGCTGATTGGGCTGATGCACGGAACCATTGGTGTTCGAAGTGTCTTTGGACAGGGAAGTACCTTTTATTTTGAACTTCCCCAGAAACTTGTGGATTCAAAGCCGGCGGCTGAAGTCGGGAAGAATGGTAGGGATAGTAAGATTTCGTTGTGTATTGCAAATGAGTATTTGAAGAAGCAGGTGCAGGAACTGGCAATGTCGTATGGTATTTCCTGCACAGAGTGGAAGAAAGAAGCAGGGATAAAGACAGATTTTATGATTACAGATTGCATACAGTCTGTTCCTGAGGAGCCGAATTGCGATAGTAAATGCACGTTTTGCATACTTCAGAATCCGATGCTTGAGAACATTTCCGGGAAAAATGTTACTGTCATCAATAAGCCACTGTACAGCCTGAATTTTTGCCAGTTAGTCAATCAAGAAGAGTTGGTGTATCATAATGTTACAGAAGAGGACATAAAGTTTACCGCACCGGGAGCCTTTGTTCTTGTGGTGGACGATAATGAGATGAATCTCAAAGTGGCAAAAGGACTTTTGGCACCCTTTGAGATGCATATTGATACAGCAGAGGACGGGCAGCATGCGGTACAGATGGTGAAGGAGAAGCATTATGACCTGGTGTTTATGGACCATATGATGCCGGTGATGGATGGATTGGAGGCTACGGCAGCTATCCGGGCACTGGATGGAGAATATTATCAGAAGCTTCCGATTATTGCTCTGTCAGCCAATGCCACAGTGGAAGCAAAGGAGATGTTTATAAAGGGAAAGATGGATGGTTTTATTGCAAAACCAATCCGAATGAAGGAATTGATGAAATGCATTCTGTCGTGGCTGCCCAAAGAGCTGATTGTACCATCGAAGGTGGATGAGGATGAGAGTACCGGATTGCCGGAGACCAAGGAAAATAGCGGGATTGCAGACATTAAAGGATTGGATGTGGAAGAAGGGCTGAAGAACTGCGGCTCTCAGAAACTTTTTCTGGAACTGTTGGGAGATTTTCACAGACTTATTGAACCGAAGTGTACAAAGCTGGAACAGTGTCTTCAGGAAGACCGGATTCGGGATTACACAATTGAGGTGCATGCTCTAAAGAATACAGCTCGCATGATAGGTGCCATGGAACTGTCGCAGAAATTCTATCGGATGGAACAGCTTGGAAATGAGGGAAAGACAGATGAAATCAAGGAGGAGTTTCCTGCGCTTCTGGAATTGTACCGAAGTTATGAATTGTTGCTGGCTCCCTATAGAAAGCCGGAGGCGGATGGTATGACCCGGGTGACAACCCGAAAAATGTGTGAGACACTTATGAGACTGCATGACGCGGTTGACGGATTTGATTTGGATGCTGCGGATTGTGCCATGAAGGAGCTGGAAAGCTTTGCTTTCCCGGAGGAACTTAAGCCTGTGATAAAAGAACTTGGAACGTATGTGCGCGATGTTGCCATGGAGGATGTCATGCGATTGACGGAGGAACTGTGTGACAGATTGAATACCGTTAGCAGCGTGTGATGTGATAAGAAACGAAAGGTATTAGTACAAAGAAAGGCAGGGGTATAAAATGCGAGAACATAACGGCAAAGTATATAAAGAAAATGCTCCTCATAATATGGAGGAACTTTTGGAGATTATTACAGTGCTGCGCAGTCCGGAAGGATGCTCCTGGGACAGGGCGCAGACACATGAATCTTTGAAAGAGTGCTTAAACGAGGAATCCGAGGAGGTTCTTCAGGCTATCGATAAGCAGGATGACGAGAATCTGTGCGAAGAACTGGGAGACCTCTTGATGCAGGTGTTGGTACACTGCGAGATTGCGAAGGAGAGAGGTGCTTTTGATTTTTCTGACGTGGTACAGATGCTGTCCGAGAAATTGATTCGCAGGCATCCTCATGTGTTTGGTGATGTCAAGCAACCCGAGACACCGGAGGAGGCACTGGAACTTTGGAAAGAGGTAAAGCGGATTGAGAAGGAGCGCAAGGCTACAGCAGGAAATTCTTGTCATGTGTCCTGCGGGGAGAGCGTGAACCGTGAAACGGAGGAACATGCGTGAAAGTAGTGGGTAAACAGAGAAACAGCAAAATGTGCATTATCTGTGGTATGGACAATCCTATCGGGCTGCATGCCCAGTTCTATAATATGGAGGACGGTAGCGTCATAACACTTTTTCGTTATAACGAGAATCACCAGAGCTTTCCCCGGAGAGTCCACGGCGGATTGGTTGCTACTATGCTGGACGAACTGGGTCTGAGGGCTTTGTGGACAAACGGGGACGAGAGCATCTTTGGCGTGACCATGAGTCTGGAGGTAAAATACAGAAAGCCTGTTCCTTATAACGAGGATTTGATAGGCAGAGGAATTGTGGAGAAAGAAACACCTAAGTTTGCTACCATTCAGGCAGGTATTTACGATAAATCCGGCACACTTCTGGCAAATGCTGAGGTGAAGTATATTAAGCTGGAGGTTTCGCAGATTGCGGCGGATGTGGATTGCCATGAGGAAATGTGTTATCTGATAGAGGATGATGTCAGGGAGATTGATTTTGAACGGTTGGGAAAATAGTGCGGACAAAACAGGGGCGGCAGCGCGCCCCTTGTTTTAGCTCACGCTCAAATTTGCGTATTTTTTTGGTGATACTCCCACCGCCTTGGTGAAGGCCTTAAAGAAACTGCTGTAATCCCCGAAGCCGCTTCTTTCAAAGGCAGCGTTTACACCGGCTCCTTCGCTCAGGGCAGCCTTCGCGATGCTGATACGGCGAGCGGTTACATATTTTCCGATGGTGGTACCGGTGGCCTGTTTGAAAATGCGGCAGATGTAGGATTCGCTTAAAAAGAAGTTTTCTGCCAACTGTTCCACGGTGATGGGCTGGGCAATGTTCTGGTTGATAAAGGCAAGAATGTCGTCTACCTGGTGGTTGTATTTGAATTCACTTTCCTGAGACTCGGCGGCGTTGGCATTGGAAAGTGTATTTATCATCACCAACAGTTCCATGAAAGCAGCCTGCTCCACTATGTCATGGGCATAGCCCTTGGTTGAGGTGATTTTATTGACATAGTACAGGAACCGTTTCTGCTGTTCCTTGTTCAGAGACAGTTTGTGCTGAAAGCCTGCGTATCTGTCGGAAAAGCAGGAATCCAAATCGGTTTCGGGGGTGGACAGGCGCTTGGTGTAGTCCGGGTGGATGGACAGGACAATGCGCTCATGCAGCTGATTGTCAATCTGAGTCAGCTTGTGACTTTCATATTGGTTGATGATGAACAAATCTCCCGGAGCGATGGAATAGAAGCGGTTGTCGATAAGAAACTGCTTTCCGCCGGAAATAGAATAATACAGTTCATAGCAGTCATGGATATGCATCTCCATGGCTTTTTCTTCTTTATAAAGATGAGCCACGGAAAAGGTTTTGGTGCGCTGGCAGTTTTCGATGGCAATTTTGCAGGATGTCAGTTCTTCCATAAATTCTCCTATCCATGATACGTTCTGCCGAATGATGTGTAATATCGACAGGAAAGAGTTTACAAAATTTGGCTTGTATTAATGTAAGTATATGTGATGTGTTCAAGATTTGCAAGGTTTTGAGAAATATTTGAATAGATTTGGAGAATTTTTTCGGCTATACTAAAGCTACAGAATCAGAAAGTACCGAAAAATTCTTGTGAAAAACAGAAAATCATATGGAAATGCTTTTTACTGTATGTTATAATGTAAGCACTTACATGATTCGGTATCATTTCAGAAGGAGAGGTGTAATCAGTGGAACTTAGAACAGCAGTATCCCCAAGAGATGTGAAGCATTATACCACGGATCGTTTGAGAGAAGAGTTCTTAATTCAGAATCTTTTCGTGCCCGGTGAAATTAAACTGGTATACAGTCACATCGACAGAATCATTACAGGTGCGGCGGTGCCTGTAAAGCCCCTGACTTTGACGGCAGGTGATGAACTTCGCGCGGAATATTTCTGTCAGAGAAGAGAGCTTGGTGTCATCAATATCGGAGGAGCGGGAACCATTACCGTAGACGGCAAGGTTTATCAGGTAGGATTTAAGGAGGCTATGTATATCGGCATGGGTTCAAAGGAGATTATCTTTGCAAGCAAAGATGCTTCCCATCCCGCCAAATTTTATTTGAATTCCGCGCCGGCCCACAGAACCTGCCCTACAGTACTGATTAAGCCGGAAGGTATTCCCGAAGAGGGGGTAGTTATCGTAAAGCCGGAAAATAAGGTAGAACTTGGATGTCTGGAGGACGCCAATCACAGAGTCATTTGTAAGTACATACTGCCCGGTCAGGTAGAGAGCTGTCAGCTT
>JAEDMI010000139.1 GCA_016303085.1 Acetatifactor sp. | reverse complement strand
GGTAGTGAATGTGGTGGGACTTACCATCGAATCTGTCGGCCCGGATGCCAAACTGGGAGATTTGTGCATGATTGTTCCCGAGGGAGAGGGCAATCAGATTCCCATTATGGCAGAAGTGGTGGGTTTTAAGGACAAGAAAACCCTGCTTATGCCCTATGAGGCTACAGACGGAATCGGACTGGGCTGTGTTGTGGAGAATACGGGCTATCCCCTGCGGGTGACCGTCAGTGAAGCGCTTCTGGGAAAGACACTGGACGGGCTCGGAAGACCGGTGGATGGTTCTGCGGTGGAGGGAGCGGCATATCCCGTGGAGGCTGCGCCGCCTGACCCTATGAGCCGTGAAATTATCGACACGGTACTTCCTCTGGGAGTGAAGGCGGTAGATGGGCTGATTACCGTGGGCAAAGGCCAGCGAATCGGTATCTTTGCCGGTTCGGGTGTGGGAAAATCCACGCTGATGGGTATGTTTGCAAGAAATACAAAGGCAGATGTCAACGTGATTGCGCTAATTGGAGAGCGAGGCCGTGAGGTGCGGGAATTTATAGAGAGAGACCTGGGGGAAGAGGGAATGCGCCGCTCAGTGGTGGTGGTGGCAACCTCAGACAGACCGGCGCTGGAGAGAAATAAGGCAGCAAAGACCGCTACGGCAATCGCTGAATATTTCAGAGACCGGGGGAAGGATGTGCTTTTGATGATGGACTCCCTGACCCGTTTCTCCATGGCCCAGAGGGAAATCGGTCTTGCCAGCGGGGAACCGCCGGTGAGCAGAGGTTATCCCCCCAGTGTGTACTCCGAAATGCCAAAGCTTTTGGAACGTGCGGGCAGGTCGGACAAAGGTTCCATCACCGGGCTTTACACCGTGCTGGTGGACGGTGACGATTTTAATGAGCCCATCACGGATACTGCCAGAAGTATTCTGGACGGACACATTATGCTGGACAGAAAGCTGGGACACAGGAACCATTATCCGGCAATTGATGTTCTGCAGAGTATTTCCCGATGCATGAGCCAGATAGCTGCAAGGGAGCACAAACAGGCGGCGGGCAGGCTGAAAAATGTTCTGGCTACCTATAACGAGGCGGAGGATTTGATAAATATCGGCGCGTACAAAAGCGGCAGCAATCCTTCCATCGATTATGCCATTTCTAAAATCGACGCTGTGAACGGATTCCTCTGCCAGGAAGTGGATGAGAAGTTTGACTTTGAGACAAGCGTGGAGATGCTGAAGGGTTTGTTTGAATAAAACTTCATCAATGTGAGGGCGGACAGATATGGCAAGGTTTCGGTACTCGATGCAGAGTATACTTGATATCAAACTAAAGATGGAGACACAGGCAAAGCAGGAATTTGGCGCAGCCAGAGCAGCGTTGGACGGGGAGGAAGAAAGGCTGCGGCAGTTACGGGAGAGAAAGCAGGCCTACGAGAAAAAAGCAAAGGAGCTTCTGTCAGGTAATTTAAAACTGCGTGATATTGAGGACAACAAAATGGCAATCCTGTGTATGGACGAATATATTGCTGCCCAGCAGGTGAGAGTGAAAGCAGCGGAAAAGACACTGGAGGAGGCCAGGGAGCGTCTGACAGAGGTAATGATGGAGCGAAAGACGCATGAGACACTGAAAGAAAAGGCCTTCCAACAGTTTTTGGCGGATGAGAAGAAGCAGGAAGGCAAAGAGGTGGATGAACTCACCAGCTATACCTATGGACAGCGGAAGAAGGATGACAGAAGCAGCGTGGTAGTGTAACGTCTGCCAGCGGGAGGCAAAAATATGGAAAAGAATATGACAGCGCCGGCAGCTTCGGCGGACGTGGAAAAAAAGAGAATTCAGGATGAAAAAAAGAAGCTGAAGAAGGAGCGGAAGGACCAGAAGAAGGAGGCAAAACGCCGGGCGAAGGAAATCGCAAAGGAAGAGGAGAACCTCGGACTGGAGGAGGAAGGAAACGGACTGGTAACCTTTGGCGCTACGATTCTGATTGTATTTTTATGGCTGGCGGTTGTCTGTGTCATTGTCAAGTTGGATATCGGCGGTTTCGGAAGCACTGTCCTGACTCCTATCTTAAAGGATGTCCCGGTGGTAAACAGGATTTTGCCGGGGGTATCGCTGACAGAGACCAATAACCCGGAAAACTACGGCGGATATTCCAGCCTGCAGGAGGCTGTGGACTATATAAAGCAACTGGAACTGGAACTGGAGCAGGTGCGTACGGCTTCAAATGCCAAAGATGCGGACATAGAGAAACTTTTAGCCGAGAACGAGAGACTGAGTGAGTTTGAAAAGAGGCAGGTGGAATTTCAGAGAATCCAACAGGAGTTCGGGGAGGAAGTAGTCTATGCCGAAAAAGGTCCCGGAGCGGAAGAGTATCGGAAGTGGTACGAGGCGCTGAATCCGGAAACGGCGGAATATCTTTACAAGCAGGTGATTATTCAGGAGCAGGAGAGTCAGGAAATTCAGGATTATGCCCTTGCCTATGCCGGCATGAAGCCCAAGGATGCTGCGGAAATCTTTAACACCATGACCGACAATCTGAATCTGGTGGCAAAGATTTTGAATGCCATGAGCGCAGAGGAGAGAGGCGATATCCTGGCTGCTATGGAGCCGGATATTGCCGCGAGACTTACAAAAATAATGGACCCTGACTCTTAAGTGATTGAGAGTTTGAGCCGATATAGTGTATGAATACCGGTTTCGGTATTCATACATGTACATTGATAACTGAAGGAAGGAGGTCAGAAATGACAAGTACACCTGTAATGGATGTCGGGTTTGGAACGGGCGGAATGTCGGCTGTGGGAACAAAAAGTGTTTTGGACAGCGGATTTCAGGAAGTCTGGAACAACCGGACAAAAAAGGAGCCGGATCAGTCTGTTAACGGAGAGAACGGACAGACTGTCAGAAAAGCACCGGGAGACTCATTGAAAGCAAGGGATGAACACAGGGCTCGGACGGAAAAGCGGGAGCCCAGCCGAGACGTGGAAGAGCGTGCGGACATCCCGGAGGAAAAGCTGGAGGAGGCTGCGGAGGTGCTGGGAACGGCAGCGGCAGAGATGATTCGGCAGGTTGCAGAGATTCTGGGGGTGGACACAGATGAGGTAATCGGTGCCCTGGAGGAACTGGGGATGGAACAGACGGATGTGCTGAATGCTCAAAATTTGGGAGAACTGATTCTGACGGTTGCGGGAGCGGCGGATGCTTCGGCACTGGTTACGGATGAATCTCTTTACGGAAGCTATCGTGAGCTGATGGCACAACTGGAAAGCGTACTGCATGAAAGTGCCGAAACTCTGGAACAGTCTCCCGAACAGATGTCTGAACTGCTGGAGCGGTTTGGCGGTGCGGAATCCGCGGAACCCGAAATTATTGTGGAGACGGATGACGAGACGGTAAAGCCGTTGAACACATTCCGGGATGCCGAAACAGCAAATGAGGTTATTTCCGAAGCTACCGGTACTCTCACACAGGACGAGGAGGCGGTAAACGCAAAGACTTCCGCGGAGTCGCAGAGTGACGGAAGTAAAAACAGCCGGGAGGGAGAAAAGGAACAGGATTTGAACTTCTTTACCCAGAATCTGAAAGCGGAGCGGTTTGACGCGCAGATACAACAGAGCACTGTTCCCGAGAGCCCGTGGACGACAGACACCGAAAACATTATGCGCCAGATTATGGATTACATGAAAATCAATCTGAAGCCCGAGATGTCAGGGGTGGAGATGCAGCTTCATCCTGCTAGCCTCGGAACCCTGCAGGTTCAGGTCGCTTCCCGGGGTGGCGTGGTTACGGCAAACTTTATCACTCAGAATGAAGCGGTTAAGGCTGCTTTGGAGAGTCAGATGATTCAGTTGAAGACACAGTTTGAAGAACAGGGTGTCAGAGTGGATGCGATTGAAGTCACCGTACAGAGCCATGAGTTTGAGAGAAATCTGGATCAGGGCAGAGACGGAGGCGGCAACAGCCGGGGGCAGGAGCCTTCAAGAAGAGGGCGAATCCGAAGACTGAACCTGAACGACTCCGCAATTGCGGAGGACCTGGAGGAAGAGGACATGCTGGCGAAGGATATCATGGAATCCAACGGAAACACGTTGGACTACAGCGTGTGATGAGAGGAGAAGAACTATGGCTATAATGGCACCGGTGGAAGACGGAAAAATCGTTGAAACCACATCCCAGAATTCTTTAAAGAATACATCAAAACTAAATAACAATGGTATGGACAAGGATGCGTTCCTACAGCTTCTGGTCGCCCAGATGCAGTATCAGGACCCTCTGGAGCCCACCTCTAACACCGAGTACATATCCCAGTATGCACAATTCTCCCAGGTGGAGCAGATGCAGAATATGGCAGCCAGCACGGAACTGGCAAGAGCCGGTTCCCTGGTGGGGCAGGAGGTTTATATTAAGACCACCACATCTTCCGGAGAAACCAAGTATGTACAGGGCAAGGTTGACTACGTGGTATACGAAAACGGAAAAGCTTATCTTTCTATCGATGAGCAGCTGTATTCTCTGGATGATTTGGATACCGTGGCAGATAAGGAGTACCTGAACGCTTACAACAAGGCCTACGATTTCACGGTAAGACTGAATAAGCTTCCAGTTTTGGGCGGTGTGGATATGTCGGATGCGGACGAAATCGACGAACTGGAAAAGCTTTACAGTGAGATGAACGATTACGAGAAGAGCTTTGTGGCGGAAGATACCGTCAAGACTCTGAATAAGTATATCGAGAAGTTGAAGGAGGTTCGAATGGCTGCCGGGGAGGAAGATGCCGACAGCGGTGAGAACGGTGAAGAAACGGAAGGAACCGACGGCACGGAGGATGCCGGGAAAGCATAAGAAGGAGCTTGAAGATGAATATTCAAAACAACGGATATCTGTCTATTGAGCAGTTGACTGACCAGTACCTGAACAGGGCGAAAGGAACGGAGAGCGCATCGAACACCGAGCAGCTCTCCTTCCGGGAAATCTTACAGCAAAAAAGCCTGGAAAACCGCACGGAAGAGACGGGCTCCGCAGGAAGCCTGAGATTTTCCAAGCACGCTCTGGGAAGACTGAGCGATCGCAATATTCAGCTGAATACAGAGCAGCTGGAGCGATTGAACGACGGGGCGAGAAAAGCAGGACAAAAAGGTATCAGGGATTCCCTGGTCATTGTGGATCAGCTGGCTTTTATCGTGAATGTGCCAAATCAGACGGTAGTCACTGCAATGGACAGCACAGCAACGGACGAGAACATTTTCACAAATATTAACGGAGCGGTTATCGCATAACCGGACCTAACAGGAGGTTATGGCTCCCCGGATGACGGAAGGGGAGCGCGCTCCGTTCCTTAAGGAGGAACAAGCACTATGATGAGATCACTTTACTCCGGTGTGGCAGGACTTAAAACACACCAGACCAAGATGGACGTTATCGGTAATAATATTGCAAACGTAAATACCACAGCTTTTAAATCCAGCTCCATCACCTTCAGTGAGCTGATGAGCCAGACTACGCAGAGAGCCAGCGGCCCCAACGCCACCACCGGTACCGGCGGTGTCAATGCCAGACAGATTGGACTTGGTGTAAAGAGCGGCGCCATCAACATTAACATTACCGGACAGGGTTCCACACAGTCCACCGGCAATCCCTTTGATATCATGATTAACGGAGATAATTTCTTTGTTGTCAACAACGGTACGGAAAACTTCTTTACCAGAGACGGCTCCTTTTATGTGGACGCAGGCGGAAATCTGGCCATGACCAGCACCGGATACAATGTCATGGGCTGGCAGCTGGATGAGGAGACAGGTACAATCAAGAAGGATACTGTGTCCGCACTGCGCATTATGAGCACTGCCAATATGACCTATCCTCCCGAGGCAACCTCCAAGGCATATATGTCGGGAATCCTGGATAAGCATGATACGGATGTGACCAGCGCAAACGGCAAGGTGGTAAATCTGAACTTCTATGATGCACTGGGCTACAGCTATACCGCAAAGTTTGTGTTCAGGCAGTCTGATGATGTAAATGAGTACAGTCTGGAACTGGATAAGATTTTGGATTCCGCCGGCGCTGCGGTTGATTTGAGCAAAGCGGGCGTGACAAAGCTCTTCGGTGATGACAGTAAGCAGACAAAGGCCGGAAAGGTAGCCTTTGATTCAACGAATTATAAATGGGATGCTACGGGAAAACTATCCCGCGGAACCTCGCTGGTTGCAGATGTGCGGACTCTTTACGATGCAAACGGAGACCTGCTGGCAGGCGACACTGCGGTAACCCTGAATGACGGAACGGTAACCACTGTTCAGAATCAGCTGGATGAGATTGCAAAGGCTTACGGCTACGAGGGTTCTACATCGGAGTTCCTGAATCTGATTTATTCTGCACCGAACAGTCTGACAGACCCTACCCAGGGAACCACGGATCTTTCCGTGAAACAGCTTCTGTTCAATCTGGCTTCCGGAAAAACCGATACGGATACAGGTGCGAATACCCCTCTGCCTACTTTTGCCGGCATTCCTGCGGAGGAGGCTTACTTCAACGTAACAGGTCGTTATTTTGAAGGCGTTACCATTACTTTCGATAAAAA
>JAEDMI010000138.1 GCA_016303085.1 Acetatifactor sp. | reverse complement strand
TGAGAGCCAAAGCGGGAAAATCCACATTTACGGAAACGGAGCAGCTCTCGACTACAGTGAGGAGGAGGCAACGAAAATCCTCTCCGACCCGGAGGTGACCGTGCTGGCGGATATGCACATGGGTGATTTTGAGGCAACGGCATGGGGCTGTGACTTGAGCTACGATTATGTAAAAATCAATGCGGACTACCGGAGCTAAGTGAGTTCACGCTCTTCCCCAAAAGTTTTATGCAGAGGTATAGAAAGGAACAAAAACCATGGAAAAGGATATGGAAAAGGTACTTCAAAAGGCAGAGGTTCTCATCGAGGCCCTTCCCTATATACAGCGCTTCAACCGCAAAATCATCGTGGTGAAGTACGGCGGCAGCGCCATGAGCAACGAGGAACTTCAGAAGAACGTCATTAAGGATGTCACCCTGCTGAAGCTGGTAGGTTTCAAGCCAATCATCGTTCACGGCGGCGGTAAGGAAATCAGCCGCTGGGTGGGCAAGGTCGGCAAGGAGGCAAAATTTGTCAACGGTTTGCGGGTCACCGATGAGGAGACCATGGAAATCGCAGAGATGGTGTTAAACAAGGTAAACAAGAGCCTTGTGTCCATGGTACAGGAGCTTGGTGTCAAGGCTGTTGGTATCAGCGGTAAGGACGGCGGTCTCCTGAAGGTTGAGAAAAAGTACTCTGACGGACAGGATATCGGTTATGTGGGAGAGATTACAGAAGTCAATCCCAAGGTGCTCTATGATTTGCTGGAGAAGGATTTCCTTCCCATTGTGGCTCCTATCGGAATGGATGAAAACTTTGCAACCTACAATATCAATGCGGATGACGCAGCCTGTGCCATTGCCAAGGCGGTAAATGCGGAGAAACTGGCTTTCCTCACGGATATCGAGGGACTTTACAAGGATATCAGCGACAAGTCCACCTTTATTTCCAGGCTGACTGCCAGCCAGGCGGATGAACTGATTTCCGGCGGGTTTATCGGCGGCGGTATGCTGCCAAAGCTGAACAACTGTACCTCCGCCATCAAAAACGGCGTCAACAGAGTACATATTTTGGACGGACGGGTGCCTCATTGTCTTCTTCTGGAGATTTTTACCAAACAGGGTATCGGCACTGCCATTATTTCGGATGATGACAATCTGGCGACAGGAGCAAAGAGAGACCAATTCTGTACGGAGAACGATTGAGAGCGCGATGCGCAGTATCTCGAACAAAAATGTCTCGGAAATGAGGAAAAGAAATGAATATGCAGGAATATATTGCAGAGGCGGAAAGTGCCCTGCTTCACACGTATAACCGCTACCAGCTTGTGCTGGACAGGGGAGACGGCGTTTATCTTTATGATATAGAAGGAAAGAAATATCTGGATTTCTGTGCGGGTATTGCCGTATTCGCGCTGGGCTATAATAACAGGGAATACAATGATGCACTGAAGAACCAGATTGACAAGGTGATTCATACCTCTAATTATTATTACAATGTTCCCGCTATCGAAGCGGCGAAGAAGATAAAGAAAATCTCCGGCATGGACAGGGTATTTTTTACCAATTCCGGTGCGGAGGCAGTGGAAGGTGCACTGAAGGCAGCCCGCAAATATGCCTGGTTAAAGGACGGAAGCACGGACCACGAAATCATTGCCATGAATCATTCCTTCCACGGCAGAACTATGGGAGCCCTGGCTGTCACGGGGAATCCGAAATATCGGGAGGCCTTTGAACCCTTAATCGGAAACATCAGGTTTGCGGATTATAACGATATTGACAGCGTAAAAGCACAGCTTACGGATAAAACCTGTGCCATTATTCTGGAGACGGTGCAGGGTGAGGGTGGTCTTGTACCCGCAGAGGAGGGTTTTTTAAAGGAAATCCGTGCCATCTGTGATGAGCGTGATATCCTGCTGATTCTGGATGAAATACAGTGCGGTATGGGAAGAACCGGATATATGTACGCATGGCAGAAGTACGGTGTAAAGCCGGATATCATGACCACTGCAAAGGCTCTGGGCTGCGGAGTGCCCGTGGGAGCCTTTCTCATGACGGAGAGAGTGGGACAGCGTTCTCTGGAAGCGGGAGACCACGGAACCACATACGGAGGAAATCCGCTTGCCTGCGCAGCGGTGGAAAAAGTGCTTGATTTATTTGAGCGGAACCATATAATAGATAATGTGAGAGAGGTAGCGCCCTATCTGGAGAAGCGTCTTGACGGGCTTGCCGCAAAGTATGGCTGTATCGTGGAAAGACGGGGAGCGGGACTGATGCAGGGGCTGGTATTTGACCGCCCTGTGAGAGACATCATCAGCAACGCCATGGATAGGGGTCTGATTCTGATTAATGCCGGAGCAAATATTATTCGCTTTGTGCCGCCTCTCGTGATTACGAAAGAACATGTGGATGAAATGATTTCCATTCTGGACACATGTATTGTGTAAGAGGCTTCACACAGGAGTAAAGGTATGCATTTTAAAAAGAGATTGATTGCAGTGGCAGCCGTGGTGGCTATGGCTGCCGCTGTTTTTTACGGAAGTACGTTGGAGATGAGAAATGCCGGTGAGGAGGGCAGGCGCCTGTCCTGGTTTGACAGACTGGATACAATATATTTTTGGTATTCCGACGAATCCATGTCAAACTTTGTAAACAGTGCCGCTGTATCCTTCGGTGAGAGGGAAGGGGTGCATGTGATTCCCGTGCTGACCTCTGACAGCGAATACCTGGAGGCGTTGAACAAGGCTTCAGTAGAGGAAGAACAGCTTCCGGATGTCTATATCATCGGGCATGATTCGCTGGAAAAAGCATATCTGGCAGGACTTGCAGTGGAGATAGATGATGTGCAGGGTGTGTGTAACGAGAGCAATTTCCCTGCGGCGGCGCTGGAGTCCGTTTCTTATCACGGAAAACAGGTGGCATATCCTCTGTCCTTTGAGACAAGTGCCCTGGTTTACAATGAGACCTATCTGGCTCAGTGGGCGGCACAGATTGCCCAGAAGGAACTTTTGGGGGATGGTACCGAGGACGGAGAGCCTTCGGAAAATTCCGACGGAATTGAGATTGACGAGACACTGCTTGCTGCCAAGACCGAGGAATATTTTCAATCTGCCATTCCGGGGACAGTGGATGATATCCTGAACATTGCCGATACCTTTGATGTCCCGGAGGGTGTGGAAGGCATCATGAAATGGGATGTCTCGGATATTTTTTACAATTACTGGATTGTAGGAAATTATATGATTGTAGGCGGAGACGCCGGAGATGATGAGAGTAATATCAATATAGATAATCCCGAGACTATCAGCTGTCTTGAGGTGTATAAGGCGCTGAACCAGTTCTTCTTCATCGAATCCGACACTGTGAGTTACGACTCGGTGATTCAGGATTTTATAGACGGTAAGACGGTGTTCACCATTGCCACAACCGATGTGGTGAAAAAGTTGGAGACAGCTAAGCAGGAGGGAACACTGAATTTTGATTACGGCATTGCCATGATGCCTGATGTGAGCGGGGAACTGAAAAGCCGCTCCATGTCCGTGACGAACACTGTGGCAGTCAACGGATATTCCCGGCATAAGGAGCTTGCAAATAAATTTGCAGCCTATCTGGTGGATGAGTGTGCCGATACCCTTTATGAAAAGACGGGAAGGGTGTCTGCAAATCTTCGTGCCGATACAGACAACGGGGCGCTGCAGATTTTCAAGCTGGAGTATGCTGAGAGCATACCGCTGCCGAAAATGATGGAGACAGGAAATTACTGGCTGTTGCTGGAGCGATTGTTTGCCAAGGTGTGGAACGGGGAGGATGTGACAGCCCTCACGCAGGAACTGAAGCTGCTGTTATCCTTCCAGACAGACCCTGTACAGTAGGAATATTCGCATAAAATAACCAATCAGAGGATACACTGTTAAGAAAAGGAAAGGAAGAGTGTACTTCATGATTGGTTTTTTTATTGCACTGATTTCGGGAGCGTTAATGAGTATACAGGGTGTTTTTAACACGCAGGTAACCAAGGCATCCACTGTCTGGGCTGCCAGCGCGTTTGTCCAGTTTACGGCATTGCTTGTCTGTCTGGGAGCGTGGCTCTGTACCGACAGGAGCAATCTGATGAATGTATTTCAGGTACAGCCCAAATACGTGCTTCTGGGTGGTGCCATCGGCGCCTTTATTACCTATACTGTCATCAAGAGCATGGATATGCTGGGACCGGCCAGAGCAGTGATGCTGATTGTGGTTGCACAGCTTTTAGTAGCATATATTATTGAACTTCTGGGGTGGTTTGGCGTGGAAAAGCAGCCCTGGGAGTGGAGAAAGGCAATCGGTATGGCGGTGGCAGTCGCCGGCATTATTATTTTTAAATGGAAGTAGTGTTTTTTGGAAAAGTTACTTGTAAAAACATTCCGATTCCATTACAATAAAGTCAATCAGCATAGAGAGGCAATCCCTGAAAGTGAGGGACTATGGTGATAAAAAGAATAATTTGGGCTGCACTTTGCAGCCTTGTTTTGAGTTGCCTGATGTGCGGATGCGGTTCGGAAACAGAGGAACTGCTCCTCATCGGAGAGGCGGAGAGCGAAGCCGATGCATCTGCTGCGGAAGCGGTTTCTGCGTCCGCAGGGGAAACGGAAACCCATGCGCCTGAGCGACAGGCAGCGGAAGTTGAAATCTGTGTGTATGTATGCGGAGCCGTGAACAGGCCCGGGGTTGTAAGCCTGAGAGAAGGAAGCCGGGCAGCGGATGCACTGGAGGCGGCGGGCGGATTCGGAGAGGACGCAGCCACCGATTATGTGAATCTGGCAGCAAAGGTTTCTGATGGGGAAAAGCTGTATTTTCCCAGGGTGGACGAATGCGAAAGAGGGCTGTTGCAGGATGAAAGCAGGAAATCTGCGAGGGAAAGCGGTGACAGCGGTTTAATAAATATCAATACAGCTGATACGGCGATGCTCTGTACTCTGCCGGGTATCGGAGAAGCCCGGGCGGCAGAGATTATTCGTTACAGGGAGACTTCGGGGCCTTTTGAGAGCTGTGAGGACATTATGAAAGTGTCCGGTATCAAGACAAGCGTGTATAATAGAATTAGTGATTTGATTACGGTAAATTGAGAGAATGAGAGGTAAGAAGCATGGTGGGAAAGAGAGCTTTGGTGGTAGATGATGAAAAGCTGATTGTAAAGGGAATCCGTTTCAGCCTGGAACAGGATGATATGCAGGTAGATTGTGCTTATGACGGAGAGGAAGCCCTGGAGTATGCCAGAAACAATCAGTATGATATTATTCTTCTGGATATTATGCTGCCCAAGCTCACCGGCTTTGAGGTCTGTCAGCAGATTCGTGAGTTTTCCAATGTGCCTATTATCATGCTTACCGCAAAGGGCGACGACATGGATAAAATTCTGGGGCTGGAATACGGTGCGGACGACTATATTACAAAGCCGTTCAACATTCTCGAAGTAAAAGCCCGCATCAAGGCGATTATGCGCCGCACGGAGCCCAGACGGGTGATGGGGGAATCCGCAGCCAATCCCAAGGTGGTGGAGAGCGGAGACATGAAACTGGACTGCGAGGGGAGAAGAGCCTATATTGCAGGAAAGGAAATCGGGCTTACCGCAAAGGAGTTTGAGGTACTGGAACTGCTGATGTTGAACCCCAACAAGGTGTACAGCCGCGAAAGCCTGCTGCAACTGGTGTGGGGGGCAGACTACCCCGGGGATGTCCGTACGGTGGATGTGCATATCAGAAGACTTCGGGAGAAGATTGAACAGAATCCCAGCGAGCCCAGATATGTACATACCAAGTGGGGTGTAGGCTACTATTTTTTGAATGAATAAAAGGAAAGTATAGAATGTGGGCAAAAATATGGGGAGAGCTTAAGAATTTCATCTCTCTGCGCAGCTTACAGGCGCGCATCTTTATTATCATACTGGCAGTCGGGATGATTCCCGGCGTGCTTATGCGTTACGGCATTCTCACGAATTATGAAGAGCGGGCTGTGGAGCAGCGCGTGGCAACGGTCCAGAATCAGCTTCTGATTGTCGGCAATCATCTGCTCAGCAACAATTATTTCAATACGGAAAAGGCAGATGAGCAGTCTCGGGCTGTCATCAACGCGGAACTGGAAATGATTTCCAACCTTTACGAGGGGCGGGTTATGGTTATTAACTCGGGTCTGAAGGTGGTAAAGGACACTTACGGAATCAGCGAAGGAAAAACCATTATCTCCGAGGAGGTCATACGGTGTCTCGGGGGCGAGAGCATGTCCCACTATGACAGGGAGCATGGCTACATAGAGATGACGACACCCATTGTGGACAGCAACCCGGAGGACGGCACAAGCGCCATCGTTGGGGTCATGTTGACCAGCATTTCCAATGAATCCATTGTCGGCACCATGGAGGTATTGAGCCGTAAAGCCATGATTCTGGAATACCTGATGCTGGTTGGCATTGTTGCGGTTGCAATTATTCTCTCCCGGGTACTGGTTCGTCCTTTCAACAGAGTCACGGATGCAATTAATGAGGTCAAAGCCGGTTACAGTGATGAGACAATTTCCGTGCCAGACTATGTGGAGACAGTGCATATTGTGGATG
>JAEDMI010000137.1 GCA_016303085.1 Acetatifactor sp. | reverse complement strand
TAACATAGACTCTGACAAATCCACGCCTATCATGTCGTAGCCTTTTGCATACATCAGCTCTGTCAGAGTGCCGGTACCGCAGCCCAAATCCACCACCAGATTCCTCTCTGAATCCAACAGTTCTTCCGCATCCCTTTCCGGCTTTGACACACCGTACTTTTTTATCAGCCCATCCAGTCTGTCTCCCCACAACTCATAGGGAGTGTTATCCATGAGTTCATCATAAACAGTTGCAAAATCCCGATATGCTTCCATCTTTTTGTTCCTTCTATTATTCTCCCAGCTTCATGGCAATGATTACACCTGCTGCCAGCGCCACGACTCCGGTCACCGCGCTTACAGCCGTAACCGCAGGGAAAGTTCCCATAAGCAGAATGGCAAAAGGTGATGCCACAATCAGACCGATAATTGCCCAATAAGCATACATGGGAAATTTTTCAAAAATAACCTCAACCAGCTTTGCGATGCCGAAGACACCGGCTACCACGCCCAGACCGAAGGGTATCAAAATACCGCATCCGACAAGAATCCCGTTCATATCCAGATGAACTAAAGCCGATATAAAATTCTTAATTGCGTTTAGCACGGGATAATAAAAGCCCATGAGCATCAGCATCATGGAGCCGCTGACTCCGGGAATCACCATGGTTGCTGCCGCAACAATACCCACCAGAAACAGCAATAATACATTCACCAGATTAAAGGATAAATCAGCGGCTGTCCCCTCTGTCTCTCCCATGGCTGCCAGACCTACCACCATGCCGAAAAAGAGCAGGGCAGCAATGACATGACCTACTTTAAGTCTGTTGCCCTTCACATTTTTCCAGATAGCCGGAAGACCTCCCAAAATCAGACCGATAAAAAGCAGATTCGTCTGGATGGGAAAATGCTCAAACAGCCAGGTCAGCCCCACCGCACTGCCCGCAATAGCTACCAACATCCCGATTGCAATGGGGAACAGGAACGCGACACTCTTCTTAAACTCGCTGAACAGGTGTGTGATACAGTGAATCAGCTTGTCATAAATTCCCATGGATACCATCATGGTACCTCCGCTGACTCCGGGAACAATGTTCGCGATACCGATTACCATCCCTTTTAAAATACTTTTAATCATATATTTTTCTCCAATCTTCTATACTTGTTTCTCTGTTTCATGCTTAACTTGAGGATTTATACTCTGTCGTATAATATCTACCTGTGCTTCATCACATAATCCCGTAAGAACTCTGTCAGTCTGTCCATCTGTTCATCGGTTCCCACCGTAATTCTCAGATACTCCGAAATCCTTGGTTTATCCCAATATCTCACATAGATATCCGCCTCTCTCAGAGCTTGAAAAATCTGTTTTGCCGGGATTGTCTCGTGAGTGGCAAATATAAAATTAGTCCTGGAATCCGGAAAAGAAAATCCCATTTCTTTCAGTTCCCTTTTCACCCTCTCCCGGGTAGCCACGATTTTAGCCGTTGTAGCTTTGAAATAGGCATCATCTTTCACCGCCTCCACACCCAGCACCTGGGAAGGGAAATTCATCGTATAAGAATTAAAGGAAAATTTCACGTCATTCAAATATCCAATCAACTTCTCGCTGCCGATGCAGAAGCCGATTCTTAAGCCCGCCATTGCGCGGGACTTAGAGAATGTCTGTACCACCAGCAGGTTATCGTATTTCTCCAGCAGAGGCAGAACGCTGTTGCCGCCAAAATCCACATATGCCTCATCCACAATGACAATCACATCCCTGTTTGCCGCGATAATCTCCTCCACCGTCTCCAAACTCTCCAACACACCGGTAGGAGCATTCGGGTTGGGAAAAATCACGCCGCCGTTAGGCTGTTTATAATCCTCGGGACGTATGTGCCAGTTTTCATCCAGAGGGCAGGTCTTATAGGGAATCCGGTACAGTTCTGCCCATACATCGTAAAAGGAATAGGTCACGTCAGGAAAAAGTATTGGTTTTTCTCCGTTGAAAAAAGTCATAAATGCCATGGACAGCACATCATCTGAGCCCACACCCACAAATACCTGACCGGGCCTTACATGATAGTACTCCGCCAGCGCATTTACCAGCAACGTGGTATTGGAATCCGGATACAGCCTCAGTGCATCACAGTCCAGTTCTGCTGCCAGCTTCTCCACACCGGGAGCCGGCGGATAAGGACATTCATTGGTATTCAGCTTTATCATGTTGGGTTTATTTGGTTGTTCCCCCGCCACATAAGGTACCACTTTTCGTATATTTTCTTCCCACTTCATCTTAACTACCGCACCTTTCCTGTTTCTTTCCGCATTCGCCTATTCTCCCGCTGCAATCCGTCTGTTCAGTTCATTTCGGTAAATCTCCACCTGCTCCTCACATCCCAGCCGCTGATAACACCGCATCAACCCTTCCAGGCCCTCTCTGCCTCCCGAGCGAATATTCAGAATCGGCTGTGTCTCGTAAACTGCGTTATAGTACCAGACAGCCGCTTCCTCGTCGTCCCCTGTATCCTCATAAAAATGCCCCATTTCACAGCATATTTCCGAGTTTGCCTCCTCTGCTATGACCTTGGACGCATACTTGAAAAATCTCACTGTATCTCCCGCCAGTCTGGCAGCATGGGCAACAATACAGCAGGCCTCCGCAATTTCTTCCCCATTGCGGGTTACGTCTGCTGCCGATGCCGCAAAGAAATCCGCTGCCCGGGCAAAATCATCCGCATCTCCCGCCATCAGCAATTCCCTGGCATACATACTATGGAGTCGGGCAGGCAACCGATAACCGCCGTTGCAATGCTTACAGAATACTGCAAGGTCACGTTTTGCATGACTGTTCTCCGGGAGGTGCGTAATCACAATATCACTGTCATAAACCACCGGTTCCAGTCTCACCGTCTCATGGATAGGCTCCTGCCACACAAATTGTCTCAGACGCTTAAACAGCTTGGGGCGATATTCTTCATCAAAATTGTATACCGTGCGGAAGCGCAATTGTCCCCCGTATTTCATCTGTACGATTTCCACCTCCGGAAGAAGTGTTTCTTTTAAAATCCGGAACCGCTCCCTGTTCTCTTCATTCAGCACTTCATCCGCATCCGCGGAATATATGTACTCCTTCGTTGCCTTGGAAAAAGCAAAGTTCCTGGCCGCACTGAAATCATCAATCCATTTAAAATCGTAGATATTCTCCGTATACTCTGCGGCAAGACTTTTCGTGCAATCCGTGGAACCGGTGTCCACAATCACGATTTCATCCACCAAATCCGCCACACTGTCCAGACACCTTCTCAGGTTTCCTTCTTCATTTTTTACAATCATACACAGAGAAATTGTAATCATGCCGCCACTCTCTTTCTCCATTCACAATGTATAATTAACAGGTATAATGATACCAAAGCAGCGCCCAGAAAGCAAGGGTAATGTAAGGCAGAAAAGGCACCGGTCGCTTCAAATTTCCACGTTTGTCAATATTTCGACAAAATGCCTGAACTACTGCCAACAGACAAAATGCTCCCAGCATATGTACAAGGTATTCCCAAAGTCCCATTCCTGCTGCCGCCTCCGCCAAAGCGCATACACAGAAAGCATAACAGTCTGCTTTTCCGTACATCTCAGAAAAGAATCGCATTTGTAAAAAAACAAACAGGCCAAGTCCCACAACATCTTCCATGCTCAGACAATTCTTTCCCGTCATCAAAAGCAATATCGCTGCTGTCCCCGATATCCACCAGGTAAAGTTATACACCCGACAGGTTCTGCAATCTGTGACACAGGCAAACAGCAGGCAAAGAGCTATTACGCCCCACAATACTTCCCTCATCTCAACCTGGTGCGGAACTCATCCAACACCGTTCCACCCACTTCAATCGTGCTTAGTGACGGATAATTCTCCAACCGTTTTTCTCCTTTGTAAGCCCGCACCGTCACATGATAATTCTGATTTGCCGGGGTATACAGCGGTATCATGAACTGCAGAGCGGATTCCTGCCGGTACAGCTGCAGGTTTGTATAATCAAAGGTTCGGTTCAGCCCCGGATTCAGTGCAAGAAACTCCGCAGGGAACTCCACCTCCACCCTGTCCGCATAGCCGTAAGTCGTAATGTATAGGATACCGCTCTCCCCGCACTTAAAATTAGGGACATGAGGCTCCAGAATACGCTCAATACGGGTCTCCAAGGCAAACTCCGTCATATCGAAGGAATCTTCCGTCACATTCCCCACGTTGTCTACGGCGTAGCCGGTGACCGTAAAATTGCCTGTAAATAGCGGCTCGTCTCTTGTGATTTCAAGGTTCACTGCACCGTTTTCCGGGCAAAAAAAGCGCTCGCTGTAGTTATCCGTATTTCTTACTTTCACATAAAAATCAGCCACACCGGAAAGCAAATCCTCCGCCGTTACAGTCACACTGACGCTTTCCGACACCCTATCAATCAGCTCCCGGTCCCGCAGCATCTCAAGTCCTCTGATCACGGGGCCTTCCCCGTCCCCGATAACGGTAATTCCGTTTCCGGCATCCAATTCCGAATCGGAATACCGGACTTCCTTTCTACCGTCCTTCACATAATCTGCTCCGGTTCTCGGTATGATATGGATATACTGTCCGTGTGCTTCCCGGCCCAGGGTAAACCTCTGCTCACTGTCCAGATTACTGCCCCGGTTGGTACGTCTCGTCACGGAATAGGGATACTGCCCCAGAAGAGTGACACCGTTCACTGAATAGATCAGACTCTCTGCTTTCGTCTCTATGTCGGCTTCCGGGTTTTCCCCGGAGGGCGTATAAATGATATTTTGTGCCGCAGAACTGTCCTGCCACCTGACCTCTGTCTCATAGATGGTATAGTTCAGCTGATATCCCCTTGTGGCCCTGCCTTCCATGTATGCGCTGTGCTGCAGCAGAAAAGGCGTCACTCCGTCACTTCTGACATAATAGGTTTTACTCTCTGAAGCGGCATATACATTTTCTCCGTTTCCTATCTGCAGCTGTCCGGTATAAAGTTTCCAGTTCACGTTTCCCGCATCCAGCTGTACATGAATGGTATCACTGACATTTCCCGCCACATCCACCGCCGCCAGATGAAGATACTGTACGTACTCCTGCATCTGCACCACAACACTTCTTTCAGCGGTAAAGTTTCCCGATGCATCGGCCGGAGTATCCGTTTTCCGGTCTGTCACATAGTAATAACCCTTTATCCCTGATTTCAGGGTATTCTTTGTAATGTTGGATGTACACAGCAGGGTATCCGTCCCTTCCCGGTAGGATTCCGCTTTCCACCAATACTGCGTGCCGTTATCCTCCGGCTCTGCAAAGGATACTTGCACGGCAGACGCACTGATGGCCGTCAACTTTACCAGATTCTCATCCGGTCCATCCGGTGCCGCCAAATCCGGCGCCGCTACACCACTCATGGAAAGCCCGCTCATATATCCGATCTGCTCCGATTCTATGGATACACAGCCGTTTCCCGCACGGTCACCGGCTGTATATCCGGAGGAAACCGCATACGCACTGTTTACATAACTGCTTCCTCCGTATGCAGGTGACGATGACAATACCTCTCCGTCAAAATACCCACAGGAAAGGGTATAGTACGTGACGGATTCATCGTAGGTATACGGATGCGTTCCGCTTGAGCCTGCCGTATTGCTGCCCCATCTGCTCCCCATCGCGCCGCATCTGTTGCACTGCCAGTAGCCGCCTTGCTCCTCCCCAAAAAATCCGGTGTTGTGTGGACTGTATGTATGAGTTTTCCAAAGAACGTGTACCTGCATCGCATAAGCTCCGCAGCCCCCGCATGTTTCAGTAGCACCTGCCCTCCATGTGTAGCTGTACGAGCAGGTTCCCGTCTTTGTCTCTTTGTCCGTCGCTTTCCTGGTATAGCAGCCCCCGCTTGTTTTAATGGACTTGTCTGTACCGTCCTTGTTCCCGGTAAGCGTTCCGGCTGCATCCACGTGATAATGGGCTTCATATTCTCCGGCATTGCCGCCCACATGTCCGGCGCCGCCTCCGGCCATGCCGGATACACCGTCAGACAGATTATCCGCCCGCAGGCTTGTATTGCTGCCGCCGTCCAGTCCGGCGCCCGTAACACAGGCTCCACCCCCGCCACCGGCAATCAGCAGGGTGCCTTTTATGTCGGAACTTATGACTGTCATGCCGCCACCACAGCCATAGGCTGAAGCTGCTCCGCCACCGTTATATCCGTTCCGGCCGCCGGCTGTAATGGTAAGCTTCTCCCCTTCCGTCAGATAAAACTTTGCACTGACGCTGCCTCCAAGACCTCCCGCATAGTTACCGTAGGAACCGCCCTGGGCACCGCTTGCTGTCAGGGTGTAAAAACCCGAATAGGGCACAGTATATGTCTCTGCCCTACCCTTATAGAAAAAAGCTTCCGAGACACTTTTCACTGAAACTGATTCTTCCGCAGAATAAATCTGTGAGAAAGTACTGCCATCTGCAGACCGGTACAGTTTATATGTTTTGGCATTGGTATCGGGCTGCGCCCATTTTAAGTCCACGGCACCCTTCTTATTGTTCGCCGTATAATTGTCAAAGGACCACAGGGTAAGCTCCACCCACTTCGCATAAAGTGTCACATCCTTCTCCGGAGTATATTCATCCCCG
>JAEDMI010000136.1 GCA_016303085.1 Acetatifactor sp. | reverse complement strand
GAGATACATCCGGTGTCTTTGAGATTTCGCACTGACCTCTCTGAGGAAGAGAGGAAAGCGCTTCGCCGAAGGATGGAAGAAAAAGGTGCCGTGCTGCACCAAAGTGTCTACCTGCCATATCTGTATACGCTGGAGTACGGCGGCAACCTCACAGAACTGCCGGGATTTGAAGAAGGGCAGTGGATTGTTCAGGATGTGAGTTCGGCGCTGGCGGTGGAGGCTGCCAAAATTACGGAGGGAGATTTCGTGTTGGATGCCTGTGCGGCTCCCGGGGGAAAGTCTCTCTTAGCGGCAGAAAAGGCGGGAAAGGTTTTAAGCCGGGATGTGTCGGAGCAAAAGGTTGACCTTATCCGGGAAAATGCAGCGCGCATGAGGACAGAGAACATAGAAATGCAGGTGTGGGATGCCACACAGCCGGATAAAGCGTACATGGGAAAAGCGGATGTGGTGCTGCTGGATGTGCCCTGCTCCGGGCTGGGGATTCTGGGGAAGAAACGTGATATCAAGTACCATGTGAACCCGGAGAGGCTGGAAAGTCTGAAAAGACTGCAAAGAGAAATTGTGCAGTCATGTGCCGGGTATGTGCGCCCGGGAGGGACACTTCTGTACAGCACCTGTACCATAGACAGGGATGAAAATGAAGAGATGGTACGGTTTCTGGCGGAAGAGATGGGATTTTTACCTGATTCCCTGGAGGGAATACTGCCGGAGAGCCTGATGGAGAAGAAAAAAGAGGTAGCGGCTATAAGGAAGGCGACGGGGAAGGAGAACGTCGGACTTATCGATGCCGAAGAGAAAGCCTGTATTCAGCTTTTGCCGGGTTACATGGAGGCGGACGGATTTTTCATCGCCAGATTTGTGCGGCCGGAAGAATAAGGAAATGACAATGGATGAGAAAAAAGATATCAAGTCGATGAACCTGAAGGAACTGACAGAGGAACTTGCTTCACTGGGAGAAAAGCCCTTCCGGGCAAAGCAGATGTATCAGTGGATGCATGTAAAGCTGGCATCGGGTTTTGACGAGATGACAAATCTCCCCAAATCCATGCGGGAGGCTTGTGAAACAAAATACACCTATACCTCTCTGGAGACGGTGGAGGTACAGGAGTCAAAACTGGACGGCACGAAGAAATTTTTGTTCGGATTGGCTGACGGAAATGTGGTGGAAAGTGTCTGGATGCAGTATAAGCACGGAAACAGTGTCTGTATTTCCTCACAGGTGGGCTGTCGCATGGGCTGTCGCTTTTGCGCATCCACTCTGGATGGATTGGAGCGCAATCTGCTGCCATCGGAGATGTTGGATCAGATTTATTCCATACAGAAATTAACGGGCGAAAGGGTGTCCAATGTGGTGGTCATGGGGACGGGAGAACCCATGGATAATTATGAAAATCTGCTGAAGTTTCTGCATATCCTGACTGATGAAAACGGACTGAACATCAGCCAGCGGAATGTTACGGTGTCCACCTGCGGCATTGTGCCGCGAATGAGGCAGTTGGCGGAGGAGAAACTGCAGATTACGCTGGCTTTATCGCTGCATGCGACGACTGACGAAAAGAGGCGAAAACTGATGCCCGTTGCCAACAGATATTCCATCGCAGAGTTGATGAAGGCCTGTGAATATTACTTTGACCGGACGGGGCGGAGAATTACTTTTGAGTACAGTCTGGTAGGCGGAGTCAACGATACGGATGAGGATGCAGCGGAACTTACAGCCCTGGCAAAGCCCCTTTGCTGCCATATAAACCTGATTCCCGTGAACCCTATCAAGGAGCGGGAATTTGTGCAGTCCGAGGCTTCCAGAATTCAGGCATTTAAAAATAAACTTGAAAAAAACAAAATAAATGTTACTATTAGAAGGGAAATGGGCAGGGATATAGACGGCGCATGCGGTCAGCTGAGACGCAAGCATACCGATGCCCTGCGGACTTTGGAGGAAACAGCGCGTGCTTAAGACGTTTTCTGTTACAAATATCGGCAGAAGAAGAAAACTGAATCAGGACTATGTGTATACCTCGGAACAGCCGGTGGGTCCGCTGCCGAATCTTTTCATTGTGGCGGACGGTATGGGGGGCCACAATGCCGGGGACTATGCATCGAAGCTTGCTGTAAACACCATGGTGGAGAAAATAGGATGTTCTGTTGAGAGTGAGCCGGAGAATATTCTCGTCGGGGCTATCGATGATGCCAACACCGCTGTGCGGAAGAGTGCTGAGACAGCTCCTGAACTGGAGGGCATGGGTACCACGGTGGTGGCTGCCGTGTGCGCAGGCGACCGGCTGTATGTGGCAAATGTGGGAGACAGCAGACTGTATGTTGTCAGCGGCCACGAAATCAGACAAATAACCAGAGACCATTCCTGGGTGGAGGAGATGGTCAGGAGAGGCGGACTCGGAAGAGAGGAAGCCAGAAACCACCCCGACAAAAATATCATTACAAGAGCGGTAGGTGCAGAGAATGAGGTGAAGGCAGATTTCTTCAGCGTGAAACTGGAGGAGGGGGATTTGATTCTCATGTGCACGGACGGGCTGACCAATATGCTGGAGGATGAAGAAATCCGTATGATACTGGACGGAGCCCGGGACATTGTGGAGAAAGCGGAGGAGCTTGTCCGCAAAGCAAACGAGAACGGCGGCAGAGACAATATCAGTGTGATATTGATTGAGCCGTTGGGGTAGGACCCGGACATTCATTTTTAGTTAGTATGGAGAGCGTGTATGATTAAGATTGGAATGATGATAGGTGACCGGTACGAGATACTGGAAAAAATCGGAACCGGTGGCATGTCGGATGTATATAAGGCAAAATGTCATAAACTGAACCGGTTTGTGGCGGTAAAGGTGCTGAAGCAGGAATTCAGCGAAAACGCCAATTTTGTTTCAAAATTTCGGATTGAAGCGCAGGCAGCCGCAGGGTTGATGCACCCAAATATTGTCAATGTGTATGATGTGGGAGAGGAAAACGGCATCTATTACATTGTCATGGAACTTGTGGAGGGAATTACCCTCAAGAAATACATCGAAAAGAAAGCGAGATTGTCCTACAAAGAGGCAGTCAGCATTGCTATACAGGTGAGCATGGGAATCGAAGCAGCTCACAACAACCATATTATCCACCGTGATATCAAGCCTCAGAACATAATTATCTCCAAGGACGGAAAGGTAAAGGTGACGGATTTCGGCATTGCCAAGGCTGCCACCAGCAATACCATTACCTCCAATGTCATGGGTTCTGTGCATTATACTTCGCCGGAGCAGGCAAGAGGCGGCTACAGCGATGAAAAGAGCGATATTTATTCGCTCGGAATTACCATGTTTGAGATGCTGACGGGAAGAGTGCCCTTTAACGGGGAGACTACGGTGGCGATTGCAATCAAGCATATTCAGGAGGAGATGCCGTCGCCCAAGGAGTTTGTGCCCGAGATACCCAGCGCGGTGGAGAGCATTGTGCTGAAGTGTTGCCAGAAATCTCCTGACCGCAGATATCAGAGTATGCCGGAGCTGATAGCTGATTTAAAACAGTCTCTGATGAACCCGGATGAGAACTTTGTGGTGCAGAATGAACCCGATATGGAGGGCAGCACCAGAATGATTACCGACGGGGAGATGGCTCAGATTAAGAGAAGAGCTGCTTACCAGGACGAATATCAGGAAAGATATCAGAAGGGAGAGGAGACCATGCGTCTCCGTTCCGATACGGAGGCAATGTATGAAAATGAGGATAACTCCGATGACGGGGAGGATTACGATTACAATCCCAGAATGGAGAAGGTGACGACTCTGCTTGCAGTGGCGGCGGGAGTGGTTATCTGTATCATTGTCATTATTCTTGCGGTAAATGTGTTTAAGGGAATGGGAAGCGAGGACGGTGAATCCAACAGTCCTATCCAGACAGATGAAATCTCCGGGGAATCCTCCTCTGAGAGCGTGGAATATGTGAAGATGCCCGACGTGGAGAAATGGCTTGTTGAGGATGCCAGAAATGCGCTGGCAGAGTTGGGGCTGAAGTCGGAAGTGGACTATGAGGAGTCTGATGTGGTTGATGCCGGAATCGTCATCAGAACCAACGTGGAAATGGGTACCGAAATTCCCAAGGGAAGCACCGTGACCCTGATTGCGAGCGCAGGTCCCCAAGGCGTGGAGGTACCTGCCGTTACGGGTATCACCTATGAGGAGGCATACAGCACTCTGACGGGGATGGGCTTTGCCGTGAACAAAATGGAGGCATACTCGGATACGGTGGCTGCCGGAATTGTAGCAGCGCAGACTCCTGTTGCGGGCGGCAAAGTGGCAAAGGGAACCAATGTGACCCTGACGGTGAGCCTGGGCGTGGAAGAGGAGAAAGTCCGGGTACCCAATCTGATGGGACTTTCCGAGATGGACGGAACGGTGGAGGCCAACGAGGCTAAGCTGGAAATCGGAACTGTCAGCTATGTATATAACAGCGAATATGCCGAGGGGTTGATTTGTTATCAGAGTTATTCTCATGGTTCCTGGGTAGAACAGGGAACAAAGATTGACATCAAGGTAAGCAAGGGGCCGGAAACTCCGAATGTCACTTACAAGTGTAATGCCAGCATTTCAGCACCCACTGTGTCGGAGGCGCCTGACTATGTGTCCGGTTCTTCCGTGAGCATGAAGCTGGTGGCTGATGACGGAACGGTGGTTTTGGAGACAACTACCTCAAACTTCCCGTATGCGGCAAACTGTTACGGTTTATCATCATCGGGAGGAACTCTTACCATGACCTATACGGTGACAACGGCGGGCAGCACTACCACCGACGAGAACGGCAACGAGGTGACGATTCCGGGGACTACGGAGAGTAAATCTTTTACCAGAAGAATCGAATTTACAGCGGAGTAAATATGCATGCAGGGAAAAATTGTTAAGGGAATCGCAGGCTTTTACTATGTACATGCGGGAGAGCGATTGTACGAGTGCAAGGCAAAGGGCGTGTTCCGTAAGGATAACAAAAAGCCCCTGGTGGGGGATGATGTGGAGCTGGATGTGCTGGATGAGGAAAAAGGGCTGGGCAACATCAGCCGGTTACTTCCCCGGCACAGTGAGCTGATACGCCCGGCCGTAGCCAATGTGGATCAGGCGCTTGTAATATTTTCCATTGTGAAACCCAAGCCAAATTTTAATCTGCTGGACAGATTTTTGATTATGATGGGACAGCAGGACATTCCCTGCATCATCTGCTTTAACAAGCAGGATATCGACGAAGACGGAGATGGTTCGGAGTATGAGAGGATATACGCTTCCTGCGGTTATCGGACCCTGACAGTCAGCGCCAGACTTGGTGTGGGATTGGATGAGCTGAAGCGTATGCTGGCAGGCAGAACCACCACGGTGGCAGGACCCAGCGGAGTGGGAAAGTCCTCAATCGTCAACTGTCTTCAGTCGGAGACTGTTATGGAGACGGGGCAAATCAGCGCAAAGATTGAGCGCGGTAAGCATACCACCAGACATACAGAGCTTCTGGCAGTCGGTGAAAACACCTACATTTTGGATACCCCGGGTTTCAGCTCCCTGGGACTGTTTGATTTGGAGAAGGAGCAGCTTGCACAGTTTTATCCGGAGTTTATGCCCTATGAGAAATACTGTAAGTATGCGGGATGCGCTCACATCGGGGAACCTGTCTGCGGCATTCGGGATGCTGTGGCGGAGGGAAGCATCAGCAGGATGCGGTACGAGAATTATTGCCTTCTCTATGAGGAACTGAAGAATAAGAAGAAATATAAATAAGCAATTTTTGTAAGAGATTGATAACTATTCCTGGGTAATCAAAGTTTTTGAGAGTTCTTCGTGAGGGTCTGGCAGATTTGGTTGAAGCAGATGAAGCCAATTGGGGATATGAAAACCATTATATTCATGTTGGCCCTCTCATTAGAAAAGAAAACCATAGGTCATTTTTTTGAAAAGCTAAAATTTCCCGTTTCAAAGTATAAGTATTTGATGTTAAGCATAAGGAATCCCTTTCGATATTGTTTAGTGAAAATTTTGTTTCGCAGCTTTGTTTACTACAAGAAGAAAGAAGATTCCTTATATTTTGGGCGATTTTTGAAAGCTGTTTATAGCAGCATTGATATAATAGGGGTTCCGTGGATAAAACTGCGGAAACTCAAGAATGATTATTAGCTTCTAACCAGTCATACAAGGAAATATAGAAAAATGAAATAACATGTTGGTTATTTGAGAAACTCGATAACCTTTTGGGAGCTCTGGTACAGCGAATTTTTGTAATGAAATGCATTGGGGATTAAGCTGAGTATTGAGCTTGGCTTTTTCTTTTTATTTTAAGAAACAATAGAATCGGGGGATGTGATAGAGGATTGGGATCAGCTTGGGCTGGTCCTTTTTCAATTGCGTCATATCAAGTTTAATTTAGTCATTTTGATAAAAATGATTAAATTAAACTTGATTTTGGCGAAGTTGAGATGTATAATTCAATTAAGTCATAATGAATAAAATGACGAAGTTAAATTCAAAATGAGGTAATTAGAATGAGACAATTCGATTACACGGGAAAATGGAAAAAATTGCTTACGCCAGAAATTGTGCGTTACCTTACAACAATTCATGAATACAAGGGTGAACAGCGCTTAATTGCCGAACACCATGCTGATGTATTGGAAAGTCTTGTTGAGGTGGCTAAGATTCAAAGTA
>JAEDMI010000135.1 GCA_016303085.1 Acetatifactor sp. | reverse complement strand
ATATCCCTTCAATGCCAGAAAAAGATAGGTTGCTGTATCCATAATATTCAGACCGATTATCTTCTTAATCAGATTTTTCTGCAGCAGCAGATTGAAAAAACCGATTCCAAACAGAATCATTGCCACAGCTTCCGGATAATTGTTTAAAAGATTGGAGAAATCCATCTTAATATCCTCCCTTACGGAACATACAGTAAAAGGTATACATGGTTCCCGCTACCACAATTCCCACACAGATATTCAGCAACAGAATCAGCCCGCTGCTCAAGATTGCCCCGGGTGTGCCAAGCGGTATGATACTTTCGATATGGTTGGCACCGGTGTAAAAGGAATAACTCTTTGCAATGCTATAACACGCCAGCGCTCCAAAGCACATGCGACGATAGGTCTTCGCAATAAAGAACTTTTCTGTTTTCGCAAAGCCGAAGGCATTCAGATACAGAATCAAACCGGCTCCGATGACGGCGCCGCCGGAAAAACCGCCCCCCGGCCCAAGATGCCCTGCCAATATGATATAACAGCCAAAGATAAAGATGGGAGGCACCAGGATACGCGCCACGGTCTGAAGTATCACATCATTTTTCGGTTCATGTGATCTGTCATCCGCCTCATAGGCGATTTTGTCTTCTTTTCTGTCAAGCCTCAGCAGAATCAATACCGTACAGGTTGCAATAAAAAGTACATGGGACTCTCCCAAGGTATCGAATGCCCTGTAATCCAAAATCATGCCTGTCACGATATTGACGGCTCCCGTCTCCTGTAATCCCTTTTCGATATATCGGGCCGCTACCTCGTTGTTCGCCGGATTGTCCGCACTTCCGAAGGTGGGGAGATAAGACACGCCGACCAATAGCATCAACACCAGAAAAGTACAGAACAGGACACAGAATACTCTGTAAATTTTCCTGAAAATCCTGACTTCTGCATTATGCTCCAGGTCATATACCTTTTCGGTCAGATGCTTTTTGTCTTCCTCTCGCTGATGGATGGTCTCCTCATCTTCATGAAAACTCTCCTGTTTTTTCATCTCCACGTTATCCAGAAAAGGGTCCTTTGTCCCGTCCAACCACTGCCTGAATTTGAAGGAGAAAGTTTTTTGATACTGCTCATCGGAAACCTTTTTACTCATGCTTCTCTTCCTCCCCGCCATCCTTTTTGATAATGGCATGGATTTTTTTCAGGGTCACAAGAAACAGCAGCGTTGTGACTCCGGCTCCCACTGCGGCCTCGGTAATAGCCAAATCCGGGGATTCCAGCATAATCCAGATGACCGACATAATCAGGCTGTAAGACATAAAAATCAGTATGGTATTCAGAAGATTTTTTGACAAACTGGCAGCAATGGCACAGACCACCAAAAAACCAAGTAGGATACAGGTAAATATCGTCATTCTTCTGCCTCCTGTTCCGGGTCTTCCCCACTCTCCGGCTTATCCAGAGAAAGCGTACCGTAATGCTTTTCCCTCTCTTCGTCCGTAGTCACCTCCAACCTGGCAATCAGGTGGGAAGATACCGGAGAGGAGAACCACAAGAATACAATCACAAGAAACAGCTTCAGGGATGTAAAATTCAAGCCACTCAGCACAATCAGACCCAGAAGACAGCTTCCCAGGCCAAGAGTATCACCCATAGCCGCCGCATGCATCCTATTCAACACATACTGAAACCGGAAGACACCTATCATTTCAATAATAAAAATTGCCATCCCCATAAGCAACAAAGCCGCTCCTGCCAGAAAGCGCAACCATTCAATTACTTCCATTGTGTTCTCCTTTCTGCGCCTTGGCCTCGGCATCCTTCTTTTCCGCATATACGCCCATGTAAACCTTTGTCAGCACAATCACTGCCAAAAAACTGATTAATGCGTAAATAATACAGATATCCACCAGATAGCCCTCACCCATCATCAGCGCAAGAACCGCTATTATCACGATAACCATAGTTCCCATCATATTTACGGCTACAATCCGGTCTGCTATTCTGGGACCGATAATGGCACGCACCAGACACAACACCACCAAAACTGCCAAAACAATCAGGATTCCCACGAATAAGATTTCATACGCCTGCTCCAGACTCTGAATTCCTTTTCCCATCTTTATTCAACCCCGCCTTTCCCACGTAGTCCTCTCTCTTTTGCAAACCAATCTGTACGTGTCGTCTATCTTACTTCTCCAGCTTTCCGATATATTCCACAAATACGCTCTCATTCATGCCCTCTGCCATACTTTCATCCAGACAGTGAACCGTATATTGGTCATCCATCAGAGACACCGTGATGGTCCCGGGCGTCAAAGTAATGGCATTGGCAAGAAAAGCCTTGCCCGCAGGAGTCTTCAAATCGGTGTGGAATGTAGCAAGTACAGGCTCCACTTCTTCCTTTTGTGTCAGAATCATGTGAATCACTCCGAAGTTAGCCTTCACAATTTCTATGGCAAGAACAATAATATACCTGATAAACAGAAAGATTTTTTTATAAATACGCAATTCCTGCTTCATGGAATAATCCATAAATTTGCAGGTAAAAGCCAAAATTACCGCTGCGATAATCAGCCCGAAGATACATATCTCAAGTGTTAAGTTTCCGTTAAAGATAACCCATAAAAGAAAATACAGAAGATACATAAGAAACCTCCTTTTCAACGTTTTATATTTTAGCACAAAGAAAATTATTTTCAAATTAAAGTCATACAAAAAATACAAAAAAAGCAGTCGGTTTTTGTATGTTTTCTCCAAAACCGCTGCCTCTTTGCATCTATGTTATATAACCTCTATTCTCTTAAAATACTTTATCAGAATGTCTGCACAATTCTCTGCTCCCAACTCCGAGGTATCCAGAATCATATGATAATTATTCACATCCCCCCAAAGCCTTCCCGTATTCTCATTGTAATATGCGGCCCGCTCTCTGTCATTCTTCTCCAACAAGTCTTTCGCCGCCTCGTAGGACAAATTTTCTTTTTTCATAATACGCTTAATACGGTCTTCCTTGTCCGCGCATACATATATATTAAAAACGTTGGGCTGATCCTTCAGGATTTCGGAAGCGCAGCGTCCCAGAATAATGCAGGACTGTTTTGCGAGATTTCTGATAACCTCCGCCTCATCGGAAAAATTATTTTCGTGAAGCTCGTTCTCAATATATGCCTTGTCATAGACCGGTATGCCAAGCTTTTCGGAAAGTTCCTCCGCAATCATACTTGCTCCGGTGCCATACCTTCGGCTCATGGTAATCACAAGATTCATAACAATTCCTCCTCTGCCCGAAGAAAAAGACCCCCTCTCTCCGAGTAAAGCCATTTTACCATATTTGTTTTTTTGTTACAAGGAAATCTATAAAATGCCAAATCTCTACTTTAACTCGTTTGCCATCTGATACAGATTATAATAAATGCCCTTCTTCTCCATCAGCTGCTCATGGTTTCCTTCCTCCGTAATTCCCTCCTCCGTCAGCACCATAATCCTGTCTGCATTGCGGATAGTAGAAAGACGGTGGGCCACTGTGAGCGTGGTTCTTCCCTCGGACAGTGCCGCAAGAGATTTTGCCACGGCGTATTCACTCTCGTTGTCCAGGGCAGAGGTAGCTTCATCCAGAATGATTATGGGGGCATCTTTCAGGAACACTCTGGCAATGCTGATACGCTGCTTCTGTCCCCCGGAGAGTTTTACTCCTCTCTCCCCGATGTAGGTGTTATAGCCGTCCTTCAATTCCATGATAAACTCGTGGGCTCCGGCCCGTTTTGCCGCCTCCACCACTTCCTCCATGGTAGCGTTCACCTTACCGTAGACAATGTTTTCAAATACCGTGCCGGAAAACAGATATACATCTTGTTGTACTACGCCGATGCTCCGACGCAGGCTTTTCAGCGTCAGGTTCTTTATATTCTTTCCGTCAATGTAAATATTTCCTTCCGTCACATCATAAAATCTGGGAATCAGATTGCAGAGAGTGGTCTTTCCTCCGCCGGAGGGACCTACCAAAGCCACTTTTTCTCCGGGCATGATATTCAGGTTCAGATGACGGAACACCTGATTATGGTCGTCCGGATACTCAAAGCTCACGTTTTCAAACACAATGTTTCCCTTTGTGTTTTCCAAAGCTACCGCATCAGGCTCGTCAAAAATATCGATATCCGTGTCTATAATTTCCAGAAAACGCTCAATTCCTGTCATACCTCTCTGAAACTGCTCCGCAAATTCGATAATTCGGCGAATGGTGGCGATAAAGGTGGTGACATACATGATATACGCCACCAAATCGCTGGGATTAATGGAGCCGTATACCACAAACATGCCGCCTGCCACCACAGTCGCCAGATACATCAGTCCGTCGAACATTCTGGTGGAACACTGGAAAAGTCCCATATACCGGTAGCCACGTTTTTTAATATGATAGAACTTCTGATTATCTTCTTCAAACTTCTGGTTTTCAATATCCTCGTTGGCAAAGGCTTTTACCACCTTCTGCCCCAGAAGGCTGTCCTCGATTCTTGCATTCAGCTCACCTATCTGGACGCGCTGTTGTCTGAACAGCGCTCTCAGCTTCAGATTAATCCTTCCGCAGATTCCTATCATGAAGGGAATGATACAGAAAATAATCAATGTGAGCGGCACATTGATAGAGCAGAGGATAATAAAAGAAGCCACCCCCTTTATGGCGGCAATAAAAAATTCCTCCGGGCAATGATGGGCAAACTCGGTGACATCAAACAGGTCATTTGTAATCCGGCCCATAATCTGACCGACCTTCGTATTGTTATAATAGGTATCCGACAGCTTCTGAAGATGGGCATAAGCGTCCCGGCGCATATCCGTCTCCATATCCACACCCATCACATGACCTGTGTATGCCATGTAATAGTAAGCTGCCGCATCTATCAGCCTCAATACCAGATACAAAATACCCAGTCTTGCAATCACTCCCACTGTCAACAGAGCAATATCCTGCATTGCCTGATTGGTGATATATCGGATAATCAGAGGCAGCACAATTTCGCAGATAGTAGTCAGGGCCGCACAGAACAAATCCATACAGAGCACCCTGACATGTCTTTTGTAATAGGGCAGAAATCTTTTGATTAGTTGTGCTGATGTATATTTTTTCTCTTTCATCTGTGTTTTTCCTTTTTTATTTAATAATATAGCATTTTTTTACACAGATTAACAATACCTTTTAAGCTACACTCCGATATCCGCCCTTGTATGCCTGCTCGAATTCTTTTAATTTCTTCTTTGCCTCCTCATTCAGGTTTTTCGGAACCTGAATCTGTACTGTCACATACTGGTCTCCGTGAACCTTGGGATTTTTCATAGAGACAACTCCCTTTCCCTTCAACCGGATTTTCGTGCCTGACTGAGTTCCTTCCTTAATCTTGCAAAGCACTTTTCCGTACAGGGTCTGTACCTCCGCCTCACCGCCGAATACCGCTGTGGTAAAGGGTATGTCCACTGTTGTATAGATATCCATATCCCGCCGTTCAAAGCCGGGTTTACTTCCCACATTGACTTTTAAAAGCAAATCTCCGGCCTTGCCGCCTCTGCTTCCGGGCATGCCCTTCTCCCGCAGCCTGATACTTTTTCCGGTGTCGATACCTGCCGGAATACGCACCTTCAGCGACCTTGTTCCGCCGCCAGCGTCTGTAAGCTGAATGGTTTTCTCGCAGCCAAACACCGCTTCATCAAAGCTGATGCTGATTTCCGCCTGTAAATCCGAGCCGTCTCTGGAAAAACCGCCGCGTGCATATCTCCCTTCAAATCCTCCGCCAAAGAAATTCTTCAGGATATCATCTATATCATCGCCCTCAAAATGATACTCATGAGTACCTGCGCCGCCAAAACCATAGACGTCCTTATACGGGTCCGGATTGTCGCCCGCACTGCCGTCAAACGCTCCGTGTCCAAACCGGTCATACAGCTTTCTCTTTTCCGGGTCACTGAGAATATCATAGGCTTCTGTCACTTCCTTAAACCTTTCTTCCGCCTGTTTATTTCCCACATTGGTGTCAGGATGATATTTTTTCGCAAGCTTCCGATATGCTTTTTTTATGGTACTGTCATCCGCATCACGAGCCACGCCAAGAACTTCGTAATAATCTCTCTTTGTCTCCATAATTTACCTCCCTTTCCCTGCACCTTTTTCTGTATAAGAAAATACCCCACAGGGATTTGCCCGTGGGGTATCTTCTTGACCTGTCATGAAGCATTATCCCTCAATGGAGATGTAATGTTTCTTTTCCTCTACCGCTTTTTGTTCTTCCTTCGGTACGTTGAAGGACAGGATACCGTTCTCATACTTAGGATGGATATCTTCCTCCTTAACATTCTCACCGACATAGAAACTGCGGCTTAAGCTTCCGGCATAACGTTCACGTCTGACGAATTTGCCCTTGCCATCTTTCTCGTCCTTATCAAGTCCCTTTACTGCATTGATGGTAAGGTAACCATCCTCCAGCTGCATGGTGATTTCGTCCTTCTTAAATCCGGGCAAATCCATGTCAACCTCATAACCGGAATCTGTTTCCTTCACATCCGTCTTCATCAGATTGTTTGCATGCTTTCCGTACAGTTTCTTATCAATATTGGAAAATGCGGGAAATGCAAAATCCTCCATGAAATCATCAAATAAGTTTTCTCCAAAAATACTAGGCATCATCATAAGTCATATCTCCTTTC
>JAEDMI010000005.1 GCA_016303085.1 Acetatifactor sp. | reverse complement strand
GCAAAGCAGGAAAGATTTCTTCGTATCTGTCATCTCCGGTCAATGCTTTCAGCATATTTCTCCCTGCAATATGTCTCCCGTAAATTCCGAATCTACATCTCCACCGCCGCTGATTTCCGGGTCCACGTCCGGAGTAGGGGTCGGCGCGGGTGTCGGCACCGGAGTAGGTACAGGTGTAGGTGCCGGCGTAGGTGCCGGAGTAGGCGCCGGAGTAGGCGCAGGGGTAGGGGTCGGAGTAGGCGCAGGGGTAGGGGTCGGCGTCGCCGTCGGTTTTGGAGTTGAAGTCGGCGTCTTTGTAGGGGTCGGCGTCGCCGTCGGCTTTGGAGTTGCTGCCGGCTTCTTGGTGGGCTCAGGCGTTGCCGCAGGAGTCGATGTGGGTTCGGGGGTGGATGCCACTTCATTCCCCTCCCCGTCATAGGTTTTCACACTGCTCTCATAGGTGAAGCTTTCCCGCATTGTCCATAGGTCAAAGGCATCTCCTTCTCCGTTTCCCTCCCGAACCGAGACGGTGTATTCGCCGGTCAGGACTCCATTTGTATAGGTTCCTGTCTCCCGAACAATCCCACCCGTGACGCTGTCTATCTCCCAGCGCTCAAAGGTGCCGTTATAAGCTCCGTCTTTCACATCAGCTTGCAGCAGCTGAACCTTACTGTCTTCCTGTTTCAGAATACGAACTTGTTCGGAATCACCATAAAGACATACATTCGAGTAGGGCTTTCCTTCAATATCATATCCGATCTGTACAAGAAGCAGGATTTCCTCCCCTTTCTGTAAGGTGTAGCTTCTGCTTCCCTCTATCATCCCATCGGTCAGGACGTCATACCATGTCTCATTTGTGACCGCATGGATTGCCTCCCCCAAGTATTCCTCCAGTTCAAAGTTCTGATAAATGGTATTTATCATTTCCGCCACAGCAGAGTTTTCACCCTCAGACATTTCCCTGGCATTACAGAGAAGCTTTATCTCGTTGCTTTCTGTCCGCCCTGCCTCATATTCCTCTATCCCATGGGATGCCGTGACTTTTGTCTCGGTCTCCACAGGTTCCGGTTCCAGCGTCTCCACCACAAACTGACCATCCCCGCAACCGGAAAGTGTCAGTACCAACACTGCTCCAAACACATATAAATATCTTCTGTTTTTATTCATTTACAACGCCTTCCATTGCTTCCTTAGTTTTCCTGATTCTCATTGCTTTCGTTGCTTACACTGTTTTCGTTGTTTCCGTCTTTTTCATTGTTCCCGCTGTTTTCGTTGTTTCCGGTTTCATCCGCCGCCAGAGCATCCGCATCGCTGATAATCTGTTGCAGGAATCCGTAGGCTTCTGTTTCCTCGCCATAGATTCCTAAATCCATCACCTGCTTCGCAAGATAATAGATGCTTCTTGCCACCTTCGGTCCGTAGATAATCACCTGTTCCCCATTCTTTTCCAAAACCGCGTATCCTCGGAAGGCAAAATCTGTCTTATATTGTTCTACGGGAAGACCTGTGAGCACGGAAGTATAGCGATATCTGTCTCCGACAGCTTCATATACCACGTTCTTAAATACACCATTGTCATCTGTTCCGTAATTCACGCCCCGCAGGGTCTTTTCTCCGCCCTTGACCATAGGATAAATTTCGCTGTTTTTTGCCGTCATAATCAATGTGCCGTATTCCGTCAGCTTATAACCGTTCACGCCCTCCAGAATCAAACTTCTCCGTAAGTCAATATTGATTCCGGTCTTGAAGCGGATTCCCGTTTTTCCGGTGATGCGAACAGAAAAGCCGTGATAAGTCAGCAAATCCTCCAGTTCCGGCTCCGGGGCAATAACATATGCACCATTGTTATACCCAAGACTCCACACATACATTCCTGTGGGTACACCCGTCTCATTGTATTTGTAAACAACAGCTGTTTTAGCTGTCTTGTCCTTTGCTGCAACGGTAACGTTTCCCTCTTCCGGAGTTCCCTCATATGCCACACCGTCCAGCCACACAGTTGTACTGCTGTACCCTTCCGGTAACTTCAGTACAATATCAAGGCTCTCCTCCACAGGATCGGAAGGCTCCTCCGGTTCAGTCCCCGGCGCCACACATGCCTTTTCCGGCATATTTTCATACACGGGAATTTTGAAGACAAAGGTGCTGTCCAGAGAGTTTGCGTTTGCATACAGCTTCTTTATGCTTGAGGCTTCCGTGGTTGGCGCGGAAATATTCTGCATGTATTGATGGGTGTGAACCGGATAGGCACCGTTGGGATTCACATTAAACTTTTGAAGGTACAGGGTATCCTGCCCTTTCTTGATATAGTTGGCAGAGATAAAGTCCGCGCCTCCCTGGATGGAGAAATAAGCTCCCTGCCAGCCATGGTCCTTTGCATATTTCAGTCCGTTTTCAATAACCTGCTTATCTGTTGTTCCGGTGGCACCTATATTAAAATAGTTATAGTAGCCCTCGTACCCCGGATAGGTTCCTGAAATAAGGGGTGAATTTCCCTGCCCCTGCTCCTGTAGTACCCGGGCTGCCAGATGGAAGGGGCTGACCTCTCTGCCTGTCTCCTTCCCCAGATACCAGAACAGCTCTGCATATGTCAGGGTATCCATTCCGGGAGCAGGCTTGCTTCCGTTCATGAAGGTGTTATCCAGGAATTTCCGCATCGCTTCAAGAGTATGATACTCCTCGTTATAGGTAAGCTGCTCAAACTGAAATATAGCATTCTCCGTCAGACTGTTTCGGGGATCCATATAAATCTTCAGCACCGCCTCAGTGGCATAATACCAGTTTCCGGAGTCATACAAACCATTCTTCGCCCAATCCGGAAAGGTCTTGTAAACCAGGCTTTTTCCTCCCTTCAACTGGTTGCTGATAACCGAATTCCAGTCAAGAGTAGTGTTCATCTTTACAAAGGTCCAATTCGGATGCTGTTCTTTCAGGGCAGTCAGCGCAGAGCGGTAGCTTTCGGGAAACTGCTCGATATCCGGATAGATTTCCCGCCCATCGTTCTCTAACGCATATGTAGTATAGCCGGGATTCATCCCATAGTATTCTTCCCACTCCAGAAACCGCGAATCGGAAACTGCAAGATAGGTGCGGGGGATATACCCGTTATATTCCGTTCCGTTGTACTCCAGTCTTACGTATTCCCAGACTTCAAATTCATCATCCACATAGACATCCAGAATATTAACCAGCTGTCCGCCCAGAACGTTTACCGCCACACTGCTCTCATAGGAAGGCATACAGCGCACGGGATACTCATCTGCCAGATATACCAGCGCCATGATATCCCTTTCTCCGGCGATTTCCTGCAGTGCCTCTCCCGCCTCTTCAATCCACTGCGCGGTTTCGGCATCCATATTTGCAGAGAAACGAGCTCCCGCTGCCCGCACGATACCTGTACTCCCGGGCACAGATATACCCGTCAAAAGCATCGTTGCTGCAACAACACCAAATATGTACCTTTTCAACATCTGAATTTTCTTCATATGTACCTCTTGCCTGTTTTCACGGACACCCATTCAGGCTTGTCCGCGACTTCCCTGATATACATGTTACCGTTTCAGAATAACACAGCATTCCGGTTTCGGTTCGCGGTAATTTTTGGATATATTTATCCTCGCAGCTTTCTGTGAATTCTCCTGACTCCCCTTGGAGCTACCGCAAAGAGCGTATGATAAACCTTGTTCTTTTTCGTCAATATGGGATTTTTCATAGACCTCAGCCAGTTTTTTCTGAGATAGCGCACAACGCGGACATACATTTCATTTTCATTCGTCATCTGTCCGATTGGAATGTGTAACATATATTCCAAACGCTGAAAGATTCCGAAGCGGAAAGCCACATTCAAAAGCCCGGGGTATTCCCTGCTCACGATTTCCTGTACCATGTCCGCATTGTCAACGCAATCGGCAAATACACGTGAGAATACATCCTTTGTTTCCTTGCGTGAATTGCTCCCCACCCTGTAAAACACATGGTATGCCTGCCCCGGAAGTGACACAATCGCTCCGATTTGATCCAGCATTTTTACCAGAAGATGAAAGTCCTCATTCAATACCCCCGGAGGGAAATATTTCGGTACATCTTCATCTCCCCTATGCTCATTGCACCAATCCTCAAAAATCCGCCTGTGAATCAGCTTTGTACAGAAGGAGCAGTCTCCCCGGTGCATCAGCAGCTCCTCCATGAATTTTTCGGGAGGAATACACTCCGTTCTCTCGGGTGGAATACAGATATCCGGCAAAACTTTTCCCTCGGGGTCGATTTCGTCTCTGCCGATTTGGGCGACATTTACCTGATACCTGCATACGGCATCATAAAGCTTTTCGTACATATCCGCGTCCACGTAATCATCGCTGTCAACAAAACCGATATATTCTCCCTGTGCCTGTGAAATTCCCAGGTTTCTCGCCGAGGAGGAGCCGCCGTTTTCCTTGTGAAACACCCGGATTCTCTCGTCCGCCTCAGCCAGCCTGTCACAAAGTTCACCGCTTCCGTCCGTTGAACCGTCGTCCACCAGTAGGATCTCCAGCCGGCTGTAGGTCTGGACCTGAAGCGATTTTACACAGCGGGAAAGATATTCCTTTGTATTATATATCGGTACAATTATGCTGATTAAGCCCTCTGTCATCCTTTTCTCCATTTCCCAGCTATTTCTTTTACTCATTTTTGCGTGGCTCCGTCCACCCCGCACTGATTATCCGTTTGTAGGCTCCCCGCTCCGATAGTATCGGTGCATCATTACAGGGTGATATGCCGCTTCCTGCAGTCTTTCCTTCTGATTCGGTAATTTTCATGTCATTCGGACTCAAAATCCCCAGCTTTACGCACAGCTTAGCCACTCTCTCTGCCGCATGCTCTGCATTCCAGGTCTCCGTAATCGTCCGGTAGGCATTTCTGCCCAGTTCCCGACATAAATCCTTGTCTCTTACCAGTTTTTCCGTCAGTTCAAAAAGTTGTCTCTCATCGCCGTCCCGGTAAACAAACCCGTTTTCGCCATGCTTAACAAGATAGGGCACAGCCCCTATCATATGGTCCGCAATCAGCGCGCATCCGCTGTTCATGGCTTCATTCGCCACAGCGCCCCAGCCCTCCTGTCTGTCGCTGGTAAACAGAAAAATATCAGCTTTTTCCATACGGGACCGTACCTGTTCAGGGGGCATAAAACCCGGCAGACTCACAAGGCTCTCCAGACCATACCGGCTTCTCATGGTTTCCAGCTGTTCCTTCATATCCCCGCCCCCAACAATATCCATATGAAACTCAAGCCCTCTGGCTTTCAGATATGCTGCCGTCTCCATGGGTAATTCCGGATGTTTCCAGTCAATCATCCGGCCTGCCCATAATATAAACGGGATATCTGTCCGATTGTTCTCCGAACCCTTCCCTTCCAGCAACTTATCCACATCATAATGTCTGGTTTCGGGGAAATATCCCCAACAATACATTTTCCCGGGATAAGCTCTTACGATGCGAAAATCAGATGCCACATAAGCACCGGCACAAAGCAGATATACAGGAGCATTTCTGTGTCTGGTATGATCATGATATTTCTTCTTAAGTCCTCTGGGCGATATCGCCTTCCACTGTCCGGTTTTGTACATTCTTTCATTGTAACGGATAACCGGTTTCCCTGCTTCCAGCCGCGCATCCACATAGCTTTCATCGTCGCTTCCGCCGAACATTACCACCTCAGCTTCCGCAATCAGTTGCCTGCAAATCTCCGGCTCCTCATAATACAGCTTCAGGTACGGCTTCGTTACCTGTTCGTTCCAACCCATTCTGACGCGCTCTTCCTCCATGGCTTCCGTCTGGATAAAAACAAAGCTGCCCCGCATAAGCCCGCTCATTGCATTACAAAAAGGTATCTGATGATGATTCAAATAGTTAGATACAAACACAAACTTTATTTCAGTCAACGAATTTTCCTCTACTTTCATAACGCATGTATTTTAAAATCACTCATCCGACTGCATAATTATTTTTGTATATATTTCCGTCATTTTCGCATAATTACGCTCTCTATTATGATTTCTTTCTGCATGTTTTCTTGCATTTTCGCAGTACGACTCCATTCTCTCCTCATCTTTCCAAATAGAAATAACCGCATTGGCAAGCCGTTTGGAAATGATTTCCAGTTGTTCCGCACTGTTTGTTTTAGCATTACATGTGTTATCATATTTATTTTTCGGACTCCTGAATCCCTCATACAAAATACCATCTTCTCCATCCGAAAACATACTTGGAATGCCGCCCACATCCGCACTGACACAAGGCATGCCAAGCAGCATTGCCTCCCCCAGAGAGTTAGGCGAATTTTCGATGCTGGAACAGCATACAAAGAGACTGCTCTTCAGGTACTGTTCCTTCATCCGTGCGCTGTCCAGCCTGCCAAGAAAAATTACCCTATTGTTCAGGTCGTTTTCCCGCATCAGCTTCCTCAAATATTTTCCATATGCAGATATTTTCAGTTTTTGCTTGAATGTCTTATACTTTACAACACTGTTGCCCGCCACGTAGACACGGGTATCGGGATACCTGGCAACAATGGCAGGAAGTGCCTTCAACATATAGTGAAGCCCCTTTATCGGATAATCTCCCTGACTCAAAAAGATAGAATGCGGAATACAGCTTTTCTTGTCCCAGGCAACCCCGTAAAAATCCCGGCGTAAGGTCTCATTCATATTATAATAGTTTGCCTCAGGATTCCATTCTCTGGTATAAAATTTATCCCATTCCGTTCTTCCCGTCACATTTTTTGCCAGTTTCACAGCCTCAATTTCCATTTTCCCGCGCTGTTCAAATTTCCGTTGCTGTTCTATGATGCTATCCTTTTTAAGATAATCCCGCAGTGTCACCGACTTTATGACTTTCTCCGGCATATTTGCAAAGTATGCATTTGCACACACGGAACACAGCCCCTGAATACTGATAAGCAGCCTGCTTTTTCTGGGAAATACCCTGCACATAGCCAGAGTATGAGGATATTCCGTCCCAAAGCAATGAACAATATCCGGTTGGAAGGAATCAATAATTTTTTTCAACCTACCTTCAAGAGCTTCGTCGTAAATCTCAGGTCTTGTCACATCCTCCCGAAAGCCGTAGCATGTCATTTTACCGCCCTGCACGGAAATTGTCCGCATACAGACATCGTGTCCTTCAGGAAACATCATTTCCGGTGCCGGAAAGGCCACTGCCAGGTCTATCCCGTTTTCATACCGCTTCTTCAGCACCACATCAGCGAGACCGGAAAGCCAGCCCTCCTTGTTGGTTGCTTCCATATTCAGCTGTTCCGCAATCATTGGCATCATTACGTTGCACAACCACAGTACCTTCATACAAACCCTCCGTTTAATTGAATATCCGGTTCAGGCACATATATTTCTACTTTCCTTCATCCCGTCTTTCATCCATCCATACGCCTGCTTCACGCTGACATCACGGCATAGCTTATCACGATGAGCCAGCAAAAAACGCAGTGCCATGACGGACTTCCAACGTCCGTACAGAAATCGGTACAGCACACCTCTGTCATGAAAAAACTTTTCATGATAGCCCTCAAACCAGGTTGAATCTCCCGCTTCTTCATGTCCTATGGTCACAGGTGCAGTGTACACCCGATAGCCCTTATCCATAAACTCTTTCAGGAACAGGCTGTCCTCCCCGTTGCTGTACCTGGCACCCCCGCCGAACAGTAAAGAAAAGGTTACCCCGGATGTCAATAAGCTCTCCCGTTTCACCGCAAAGCTGACTGCGCCATATCTTCCGCAGTTGTACCAGTGAACGCGCTTTCGCTCCGAGATATGGTAGGTTCTTCTCTCTTTCTCTATAGTAATATTAAAAAGAATCATATCTGCATCAGGATTCTGCTCAAATTCCCGAATAATTGCCTCGGCATATCCCGGTTCATATACAATATCTTCATCCGAAAAAAGGCAGATATCTCCATCCGCCCGAAGTATCGCCTCATTACGGCTTCTTCCTATCCCTCTGTCAGGGAAAGAAAAAAAACGCAATATATGGCCGTTATATTCTTTTTCCTCCATGCCGAGCCTGTCACACTGATTGATAATGACTGCATCCGAATCGAGTCGCATTTTACTTACAATTGTGTCAAAGGACTGATTCATGACAGACGCAAGTACCTGTACTTTCATGCGCAGCCGCCTTTCCCGCCAACCCGGCGTCTATCTTAATCCCGTTGCTCTGATTGTTCTCTCTTTCTCTTCTCTTCCTTCAATGCTGTTATCTGCTCTGTCTCTACTCCCTCTGTGCTGTCCGGCCAAAACAATATCTTTATAGTCAGCATCATCAGTTTCAAATCCAGCCACGAAGAATAATTTTCAATATAAGTCAAATCAAGTTTTAACTTATCATAGGGTGTGGTATTGTACTTTCCATAGACCTGAGCAAAGCCGGCCAACCCCGCTTTTACCTTCATCCGATATGCAAACTCAGGCATTACCTCCATATACTGGGCAATGATTTCCGGTCTTTCCGGCCTTGGACCTATAAAGGACATATCGCCCTTTAAGATATTAATCAGCTGTGGCAGTTCATCAATCCTGCATTTCCGGATAAACTTTCCGATGGGTGTGATACGGCTGTCATTTTTTTGTGCCAGTCTGGCTATACCGTCCTTCTCCGCATCCGTCCGCATACTGCGAAACTTCATAATATAAAATTGCCGTTGATTCATGGTACAGCGCACCTGCCTATACAAAACCGGTCCGCCGTCATACACTTTAATTGCAATGGCCGTAATCAGCATAAAGGGGGAAGCCAAAACCAATAGTATCAGAGAGCAAACGATATCAATCAGCCGCTTAAAGAAACGCTGCTCCATGCTCAGGCTGTATTCCCGTATCAAAAGCATAGGGCTGTCAAACACATGGAGTTCTTCCGCTCCCATTAAAATAACATCCGTGATTTTTGGCATAAGGTATACACGAATGGAATGCCCATAGCAGAACTTCAGGAGCGGACTTCTTTCCTCCGTGGAAATATCTCCCAACACCACCGCATTACATTCTTCCTTCTCGTATGCCTTCAGGATTTCCCTGCAAAGCGTAGCGTAGCCCTCCTTCACATGAAGGGTCTTCGTAATCGCATACTTGTCCTTTCTGCTTTCAAATTTTCCGCAGATATCACTAATCGGCCTGTCACCGTGAATCAAAAGCAACTTTCTGGGCGGGAAGATATGCCTGTAGACCCTGTTTGCAATATTCACATAGATAATTACGAGCACGGTTTGCTCCACCATCATCAGCACAAAAACGTCCACCACAAACAACTGACGCGCCATGATGGAGAGCTGTAAATAGATGACAATATTTGCCAGCAACGTAGAAAGCACCTGAGAAAATACAATTTCTGCATTCTTCTGGTACCCCAGTCTGATTCCGCCGTAGGTAGCGGATAGGAATACAAGTACCACACCATACAGTACCACTTCCGCAAGCGTTGCCCTCGACCAAAGATTACGCAGGTCTTCCACCAACTGTAAACGGAAGTAATTCCACCAGTGGTATCCGAAAACCGCCATCTCCAGTCCCAGACAGATTCCGACCAGCACCAAATTTATCAATCTTTTAAAGGTTTCCAGTTTCCTGATTTTTTTTTCGTTGGTAACAATACCCAAAGTTCCATTCCTCCGAATCTATGCAGATTCTTTTGCGCTTATTATCGCGGCGAAAACCAAATGCCGCCTTCGGCGTCGCTGGTTTTCCGCTCGCGTACATTATACCACAAATTTGAAGACTCGTACAGCCTACACACGCCTCATAACCGCACGAACCGCCCAGAAACAGAAGTGCCATGCGCTGCTCAAAACCCCCATGTGCTCCGCCTTTCTGTATAAATTCCAAATGCGCCGCAAGGCCTCCACCTTGTTGGAAGACAGAGACTTCCTCGGTCTTCGGTACTTCACCAAATTTTCGTCCAGTCCATAGGCCGTATATCCGTTTCTGAGCACCTTCCACCACAGAGCAGTATCCTCACTCTTTATAACCGGCATCTCCAAAAGATCCTTTGCAATCTTCCGGGTGTCAAACATAACCGTGGTTGTAAAAATCGTGGTATTGCTCAATGCCTGTCTGTAATTCATGGTCTCCGGCACATGTACCACCTTGCCGGTTCCTTTCCCGTTCCCGTCGGCAAATTCATATCCCGTAAAAGCAAAGGCAGCATTCTTCTGCTCCATAAACTCAAGTTCTTTCTCCAGCTTTTCGGGGAGCCATAAATCATCCGCATCCAAATACGCAATATAGCGTCCTATGGCCTCCTGCAGACCCCGGTTGCGGGCTCTTGCCGCCCCCATGTTTTCAGGCTGCTTAATCAGTCTGATACGTCCTTCTCCGTTTTCCCTGATATACTCTTCAATCACGGCCACGGTTCCGTCCCTGCTGCAGTCTTCTACCAAAAGAAGTTCCCAACGGGGATAGGTCTGCGCCACCACACAATCCATGGTTTCTCTTATAAACTTTTCCGCATTGTAAACCGGAACAATAATGCTAACCAGCTCGTCCACAACAAAATCCTCACCTAATCAACAAATAGTAATCTCCAAGAAATTCCGCCCGGGTTCCCAATTTCTCCTCAAAGCACTCTATCGTCTCATTCGATTTGCCACCCGGCAGAAGAATGCAGTTTACCTCCGTAGAAGCCACGATTTCCGCACATTCCCCATCTGATAAAGTCTCTTTCTCTTCATCATTTCGCATCCAGCAGTCCAGATCTGCCATTTCCCGTGAATATGTGTCATAGGCATAGGCATCCAGAGAGATATCCCACATATTTCTTCCGTACAAAACCCTGATTCCCGCGTTGCATTCCCGGGCATACTCTGTAATCTCTCTCGGCGCCCATAGGTATATCTCCCTGCCCTCCATGCGTTCCCCCAACTCTTCCAGAAGTTCTTCCGCACGTTTCAGTTCCGACTGATTCTCCGCAAATTCAAAATCTCCTGTTCCCATTCCGCTGCAGAGAATCAGAGTCGCAAGCATCATCAGAATTACAGCCGCCTCTTTTTTTCTGTCACCTTCAGTGACACTTTTTAAAACATCTGTTATAAAAATAGTGGCAGCAAATCCAATCATTGCAGTAAGAGGTACAATGCTCCATATCCACTCATAGTCATAAAATCCGGTCTGATAAAGCATCAGGACAGCTGCCGTTACCGGGACGATACAGCAGGCAACCGCAACCGTAGTGTATACCAGAAAAGGCTTTTGTACTACCTTCTTATAATATATCCATAAAAACAGTAAAGAAATCAAAAGCAACGCCGCAAGCTTACCGGCAGCCGTAAAACTATGCCACCCTGTCCAGGCGTTTCCGAGGAGTTCCGTCATCTCTCATCCTCCTCTCTGTTCTTCCTTCTTCCGCATAAAAACCGAGCCAGTGCCATGCCCGAAATTACAATCAAGCAGGCACCCAGTCCGTAAAGAGTCCATACAATGCAGACTTCCGCCACAGCGCAAAGAAACGCGTGCAAATATTTTTTCCGTATGCAGAGAGAAACAGCATAAGGAATCAGAACCGTATTGCGCAACGTAACGCCCCTCCACCCCGCAAAAAGCACAAGAAAGCCATCCATACCAAACTTATAGCCGCCGGCCCAAATAACAAGCGCTACGATTACCAAAAACCAAAGCTGTCTGTATCTGTCTCCGGGAAAAAGGCTTCTGCCAAGACAGATATATGCCGCATAACAGCCTGTAAGCGTCACCACCGGTATCACATGCCAGATAAGCAGCCGGGGACTGACATGAAAAAGGCTGCAAAGTGAAGCATACATTGTAGGCAGACAAAGTATCTTCAGTCTTGACGGTATTCCCCCTTCATATGCCCTGCCGGTCATAGGGTTTACCTGATATAGGGTATTATTTTCCAAAAAGGAACCTACCGTCTCCACCGTTATATCACCCCGGCGATAGATGCCTTTCCCCATTACAGCATACAGCACCTGCACCACTGCAAGCAGAATAAAAACCGTAAGCAGCACCTTTTCTGCCCGGCTCCAACCGTTCCCGGTGCACACAGCATGTCCCGCCTTCCGGCACCATATTACAGCAGCTATAAGAACAATCAGCGCTCCCACCGCAAAAATGCCAAACAATATCGCGCATTCCGAAAACGGCCTGTGGAGAAAAATTCCGCACAAATGCGCCGCCTCCGCCGCCCCGATCAGCAAAATAATAAATGTAGCTATACCATCCGAAAACGAATAATTCTTTGACATAGTTCTCCTGCCTCAAATAAACTAACTTTTATTTTACCATAGATGCAACTTCCGTACAAGCAAAAGCAGCCGATGCCTGATGACATCGACTGCTCCCTCTCGTTCTTCCGGAAAAGCGTTCTCCTCGCAAATACTATACTCTATGATAAGTTGCAGCTCCGTATGTAAGTTCATCTTCACATTGCCTTGATATCAAGGCGAAGCTTGTCTGCAATGCGCGCAATGTACTCACTGTTTGTCGGCCTCGTTCTGCCGCTTGATGCGGAGTATCCAAACATCTTTTCAAACGTTTCGGTATTTCCTCTGGTCCACGATACTTCAATCGCATTTCTAATTGCACGCTCCACCTTCTGATCTGTGGTTTTGAAGCGTTTTGCTATAGTAGGATACAGCAGTTTTGTCACGCTGCTGACCACCTCCATGTCCCTTCCCGACAACAATATTGCATCTCTTAAATAATGATAACCCCTCAAATGGGCAGGCACCCCTATATCCAGCATGATTTCTGTGATATACCTTTCCAATTCACAATCCTTTACCGCATTAATCTCCATATGAATTTCCCTTCTTGCGTCGATTTTTACTCTTTTTCCGAGACGAACAATAAAATAATATCATATATGTCGGATGTTGTGAATAGATTCCGCCGCTAAGAAATCGCTAAGAAATTTATATTTCCTCCTTTACCAGATAAATCGGACGCCTCTTTACCTCCATATAGGTTTTCGCCAGATATTGTCCCAATATTCCGGTACAGAAAAACTGTACCCCGCTGAGGAACAACATGATGCAGACCATAGACGGCCAGCCTGCCACCGGGTCTCCAAATACCATTTTCCGCACAATGATAAAAACAATCATCGCAAAGGCAAGTAAGCAGAACAGAACTCCCACCACCGAGGCAATCATTAGGGGCATTGTGGAAAATGCCGTAATTCCATCCAGCGAATAGATGAACAGTTTCCAGAAATTCCACTTGGTCTCTCCTCTTGCCCTCTCCACATTCTCATATTCCAGCCACTTGGTGTTAAAACCCACCCAGCCAAAAATCCCCTTCGTAAAACGATTATATTCCTGCATGGAGAGAATCGCATCAACCATCTGTCTCGTCATCAGCCGGTAATCCCTTGCACCGTCCATAATCTCGGTCTTGGATATCTTCTTCATAAGACGGTAAAACATCCTGGCAAAAAAGCTTCTGACAGGAGGCTCTCCCTTGCGGCTCACTCTTCTTGTAGCTACCGAATCATACCCCTGTTCTATATAGGAAATCATCTCCGGCAAAAGTGAGGGTGGGTCCTGCAAATCCGCATCCATCATCACCACATAATCCCCTTTTGAGTGTTCAAGCCCTGCATACATTGCTGCTTCCTTGCCGAAATTTCTGGAAAAAGACACAAGATGGACACGGTTGTCCTTCTCTCTCAGTTTCTTGACCTCATCCACGGTTCTGTCCTTGGAGCCGTCATCGATATAGATTACTTCCAGCTCCAGCCCCTTGTCCCGAAAAAAGGGATCATTTTTAGTCAATTCTTCAAAGAAAAGTGCCACACTTTCTTCTTCATTATAACAGGGAACAATCACGCTCAGCAGGCTCATGAATTTCCATCTCTTTCCGCTTTTTCTTTTCAGTATACTATTTTATCATATAATTCGCAAGCCGAAACATGGACTTCCCGGCTGATACGAGGTATAATAATAAACATGCTATTCGGAAGGAAGTAAAACATATTATGTCAGATTTTCTTAAAGAGCTTTTCTGCAATCGAATCTTTATCACCGCAGTTGCGGGATGGTTCATTGCCCAGCTGCTCAAAACAGTTATTTACCTGATTTTATCAAAGGAATTCAGAGCGGAGCGCCTTGTGGGAAGCGGCGGAATGCCAAGTTCTCATTCAGCGACAGTTTGTGCTCTGACTGTCGCCGTCTGTTATGAATACGGTCCCGGAAGTTTTGAGTTTGCCATATCTCTTTTGCTTGCCATTATCGTGATGCATGATGCCATGGGCGTTCGTCGTGAAACCGGAATTCAGGCAAAGCTCCTGAATGATATTCTCCGTATTTTTGAGGATATGGGACGGGATGAAATTTCAGCGCATGATAAGCTGAAGGAGTTTGTGGGACATACTCCCTTTCAGGTTCTGGTCGGTGCCGTTCTGGGCATCCTGGTCGCTGTTCTCCTGCATATTCTTTATTAAACTTTCTTAATTTTTCCGAGGTTCAGGTGACTGTCGGAGGAATATGTGTTAGAATGAAATTTATTCAAAGGAGAACTTTTATGAGAAAATTGAAATACTGGCTTCTGATTGCCACAGTGGCGGTTCTTCTGACCGCCTGCGGTGAGGGAGACAATCAGAAAAGCCCTTTTCTTACAGACAAAGTGTCTTCAGGGAAATCCGAAGCCTTACAAATCCCCGAAGGAACAGGCGAATCCGGGTCCCCACATATCGTTACGGAGGACGATACGCTGCCTCCCCGCGAAGGTATGCGACGCAGCCTTCTCACAAATGAATGGGTGGATGAGAACGTAGCACAAACGCGTCCCATTGCTGTAATGATTCCCAACGAAAATAATGCAAAGCCCCAATACAGCCTTTCTGATGCCTCTATTCTTTATGAGGCGAACGTGGAAGGACGAATGACAAGGCTCATGGCTATCTATGAAGGTTGGGAAGGTCTGGAAAAAATCGGAAATGTGAGAAGTCTACGTACTTATTACGCATACTGGGCTTTTGAGTGGGATGCTTTTATTGTACACTGCGGTGGGCCATTTTATGTGGACGACCTATTGGCACAGCCCACAACTCAGACCATTAACGAAATAGACGCTTCTGATTCGTCAGCATTTTTCCGGGATGAAAGCCGCAAACCTCCCCATAACGCATACACCACCGGTCAGGGGATTTTAGGCGTGATTAACCGCAATGGCTATTCCCTGAATTACCGTGGTCTGACAGAACAGAACCATTTCCGTTTTGCAACCAAAGCGGAACCCAATACAATGACGCAATACGGTGATGAGGCAAAAAGTGCATATTATATTGATATGTCAGGCTGCTACCCTCTGACCCGCTGTTATTTTGACTATAACGAGCAGGACGGGCTTTACTATCGTTCCCAGCACCTTGCAAGCGGTACAGACGGTCCTCATATTGATGCCCCTTCAGGAGAACAGCTTTCCTTTAAAAATATTCTGGTTCAATATGTTTATTATGAACAGCTGGATGAGAGCGGCTACCTCGCATTCCAGTGCCTCGATAATACCAGAGACGGCTGGTTTTTTACAAACGGCAAGGGTATTCATGTCAACTGGGAAAAGGCAGAAGATTACAGTCCCACCAGATTTTACGACGATTATGGGAATGAAATTATTTTGAACACGGGAAAAACAATGATTTGCGTTGTAGAAGAAGGAGACAATTTTACATTTCGATAAAAACGTGCGCCGCAAAGCGCACGTTTTTACCGTTTATTCACCTAAACCGTTTTCTACTGCCTGAACCAACGTTTTTAATGCTTCCTCTTCATCTTCACCTTCACAGACAAACTCAATTTCATCACCACATTTTACGCATGCACCTAACACACTCAATACACTCTTTGCATTTGCTGTATTCTCTCTAAATGAAAATGTAATCAGGGATTTGAACTGCATTGCTTCCTTGCAGAGGATGCCCGCCGGTCTGAGATGCAAGCCTGTAGGATTCTTAATCACTACCTTCTGACTTACCATTTTGCCTTCCCTCCAATTTCTGCTGCCATACTGCGTCCTTCTCTTCAAACATCCGCTTCGCAGCTGTTTGTTTTCTCTTATGTTCATCATATCATGATTAGAAACTTATCTCAAGTGCTTTTTGTTCCTTTAGAACATCACATCCTGAATCAGATTCGCCAGTTTTTCAGCCTCCCGTTGAATCACCTGTTGATCCTTCCCTTCTATCATGACACGAACCAAAGGTTCCGTTCCCGATGGTCTGATGAGCACACGCCCTTCTCCCGCAAACTTCTTCTCCAATTCTCTGATTGCGTCCGCAACCTCCGGATATTCCAGATATTTTTCCTTCTTATGGTTTGCAACCTTGGCATTTACAAGTGCCTGAGGAAGCACCTCCATAACCCCGGCAAGTTCCGAAAGTCTCTTTCCCGTCTCCACCATCACCTGCAAAAGATGCAGTGCGCTGAGCAGACCGTCTCCCGTCGTATTTTCATCCAGAAAGATAATGTGCCCCGATTGTTCTCCACCCAGGCTCGCACCGATTTCCTTCATACGTTCCAGCACATATCGGTCGCCAACCTTGGTCTGCTCAATGGTCAACCCGTTCTTTTCTCCCATGAGGAAAAAGCCCAGATTACTCATGATTGTGGCAACAATCGTATCCTTCTTCAGCTTTCCCCGGCTCTTCATATAATTGCCCACAATAGCCATAATCTGATCGCCGTCTACTACCTTGCCGTTCTCATCCACAGCAAGCAGTCTGTCTGCATCGCCGTCAAAGGCCAGACCAACCATTGCCTTTTCATACACTACTCTCGCCTGAAGTTCCTCCATGTGTGTGGAACCGCAATTTGAATTGATATTTGTTCCGTCCGGGTTATTATGGATGGCAACCACGTTGCCTCCCAGTTCCTTCAGAGCTTCCACAGAGGTATAGTAGGAAGCCCCCTCCGCACAGTCAACCACAATCTTCATACCGTCCAGATTGACAGGAACTGCCCTAATTGAATGATTAATGTACTCCTCTCTTGCGTCGGTACGATATTTTACCTTTCCGACACCGGGCCCGATGGGAAACTTAATTCCCGGCATATTTTCATGAATCAATCGTTCAATCTCGTCCTCCAGCTCATCAGGAAGCTTATAACCGTTGCCGTCAAAAAATTTGATTCCGTTAAATTCTACGGGATTGTGGGAAGCGGAGATAACAACACCCGCATCCACCCTGTATTTCTGCGTCAGATATGCTACAGCAGGAGTTGGGATGACGCCCACATAAATACAGTTTGCCCCCACGGAACAGGCTCCCGCCATCAGTGCATTTGCAAGCATATCCCCGGAAATCCTGGTATCACATCCAACCATGAGGGTAGGCTTATGCTCCTTCTCCTTTGTAAGGACATAGGCTCCCGCCTGCCCCAGTTGCATCGCTAACAGTGGTGTCAACTCCTCATTTGCAATTCCTCTGACACCGTCTGTCCCAAACATTCTAGACATTTTATTACTCCTCCGACTTTATAAAACTTACTTTCAGCAGAATCTCGTCTTCTGTCATAACATCATCAGGCAGAGAAACTTTTACCGGAATATAATAGTTCTTTGCCTCCGGCTCCTCCAGTTCTTCTTCTGCCAGCCATGCTGCCACATCTGCGATTCCCTGCACCGATTCCCGCTGAACAGCCGAAACCGCTGCGTTGAGTCCTGTAATTCTCAGTGTATAAGTCTCTTCCGGCTCTGCAATTTCCGCCTGATAGCCCTCCGGTACATTTATAATAGTAAAGTTCTCAGTGCCCAGAGTAAATGTTTTTTCCGCTTCGGGCTCTATATAGACCGTGGCTGTTACCCGTCCGTTAAAACCGCTGTCTGCAAGTTTTACGTTTTCGGGAAGATATTCTCTGATATTGATGATATTCACCATATCACTGCTCTCACCGGTAATGTTCATTTCTTCCTCGGGGATGGAAATCTTCGTCACTCCGGCAAGCACAGGAACAGTGCCTGCAATCCTCACGGTTGCGGGGCTGCATTCTACTACTCCCGTAGCCAGATACCCCTCCGCCGGAATTCCCATGGAATTTATCTCAATGGGAACCTCCTTGGTTGCAAGGACTTCAATATCCATGTGAACATAATTCACATTCTTTCTGACGCTGGGTAATTCCAACAGCTTATCCTCCGCATCATAAAGCTGCGGTTCCACGTTTAAGGACATGCTGGCAGTAGCATCCGTCACATCCACTTCCAACTGTGCATAGCTTATCTTTTCCACAGCTGACTTGGGACCGGTAACCTCAATTCTGTTCTGATCGGAAGATACGTTGGACACAATATAGTCATCCGCCGGCTCGCCCCCAACCTGGGTTTTCACCGATATCCACCTGGTAACCTTTTCCTCCACGCTCAGACGGACCACATCATGGTCACCTCTGATATAGTCCGAATCCACTCCGGCAACAGTATATGAAATTGCAATGGTATTAATGTCTGTCAGCTTACTCATATCTGCCTCGGCAATGATATCCGAAGCCTGCAAGTCCTTTGTAATACTTCTGGGCGCCCTTATTGTCACACGGACGGTATCGGTATTTCCAAGCACTTCATAAACCTTTCCTTCCACATCCAACAACTCTGTATTTATCAATTTTACCGGAATATTCGGAAAGCTTCTGGACTCCTGCGGATCATCAATCTGAACCACCAGAAACCAGAGCACAAAAGCCAACATCAGGGAAATCAGCTTCAGGCCCCAGTTATGAAATATTTTCTTTTTCATTTTTAGCCTTACTCCTTCCCTTCCAGATATGCTTACTCCTTGACTTCTCTTCGCCCTGTCTGTTCAGCAATCGCTGAAGCCTCTCCTTCAGTTCTTCGGCACTTAAGTTTCTCTCAAGTCCTCCCTCGTATGCCACACTAATCTTTCCGGTTTCCTCCGATACGATTACGGTAATACAGTCTCTCGCCTCTGAAACGCCAACGCCCGCACGATGTCTGGTTCCAAGCTCCTTGCTTAAGTCCAGATTGTCCGACAGGGGCAGATAACAGGTAGCGGAGGTAACTCTGTTCCCGCGGATGATAACGGCACCGTCATGCAACGGTGTATTGTGCTCAAATATATTGATAAGCAATTGGCTGGTGACAATTCCGTCCACCTCAATTCCGGTACGCTCAAAATCCTTCAGGGACTCCTTCTGCTCAATGACAATCAATGCGCCGGTTTTGGCTTTTCCCATCTCGCTGCACGCTTTGACAATCTCACTAATTGTCTTCTCCGAAAAGAGTTCATGCTCTCTTCTGGAAGAATCAGAAAAAATACCTGAAGGCAGAAAATTTTTCTTGCCCAATTCCTCCAACGCATGACGCAGTTCCGGCTGCATCACCACTACAATGGCAATCACCGCAAAACTCAGCAGATTTTTTGCCAGCCACATGATTGTGGTCATCTCCATGAAATAAGCGAGAAGCAGAAAAACACAGATGACAATAAGACCCTTCAACAACTGCCATGCTCTGGTGGTCTTCATCCACACCAGAATATAGTACACCAGAACGGCAATAATCAGGATTTCCAGAATATCATACGCATCAATCGTTCCCCGATATGTGCTGAAATTTTTCAGATAGTCAACCACCGTCTCAAACCACTGCATTTTGCTCTACGTCTCGCTTTATCTTATTTTAAAACAATTCCTCATAGTCGTCGGACCGGTTCTCAACATTCTGATTGTCCGAATCGGTACTTCCGATTGTAATACTTTTTCCGCCGCTCCTATAATCACCTCTGGGTCTTTGCGCTCCCGCAGTTCCGTAATTTCCCGGTCTGCGGCTGCCGGTTCTCTCGGTTGTGACACTGCGCTCGTTTCCTCTCGAACGCTGGGTGTTAATCCTCTTCACGGTTTTCGTGGGAGCAGCCACCATCATCTTGGGAACTGCCTTGACATAATAGTAATACTCATCATCTTCAAACTGTACCTTCTCGGTCCGGCTGTAATCCACACAGAAGCGGAAAAATTCTATTACCTTTGCCGCCAGAAGAGCCAGTATGGAACCAAGCAGAGCTCCGACAACAGAGATATTAATATCATATATCAAATCTCCGATGAGCAGAATAACTACGTTTATCATTGCACCTGACACCATGGCAATTGTCCACGCATAATCGATGGACATCCTTCTGATCAGATATACCACAAGTATAGTGATGGCAAACGAAGCGATTACCACCATCATCTCCTTATTGCCTACGATTCCGTCGATAATCAGTCGCAGTTTCGCCGTTGCTCCATCATCTCCCAGCGTCTTGACCGCAGGCCCGGAGGCAACCACCGTCTGAATCAGATAGTGAACCACCACACCGCAGGATACGGACACAATAGCCGTAGGAGCGCACAGTAAACCCGCTGCAAGAGGAATCACATAGGGAATCTTCATTGCACAGAACAGAGGGGTTAAAAGCACAAGCAGGGAATCCTTGGGGCTAAACCTGAAAAACAGTAAAAACATCACCAGATACAGGCACACCCCAACCAGTGCCACCTCCATGGATAAAGCATACATATGCAACAGGCTGAACAGCGCTGAAAACAGAATAATACATCCTGTAGGAAGAAACGAGCACATCAGCGACACGATAAGAACAATGGCAATATTGTCAAGCCGCGTCATATAACCCATCTTTCCGTTGAGTATGTTCAATACCGCAAACGCCAGCAGAAACTTCATCACAGGCAGAATAAATGCCTCATACCTGCTGTATAACATCTTCAATTTTTCTTTTACTTCCAGTAAACCTGTCATTTACGTCCTCCGGCCGGTTTCTTAGGAGTGTTTTCGCCTCCGTATAGAGAACTCAGCTTTTTCAAATTATGATAATAGCATTTCAGGCTGTCTTTGGCCTTTGCATAGCGGTAAGTGCAAATCACATAAGTCAACAGACTATAGCCTGCCACTGTCACTCCGTAATAAATCAGAACATTCTTCGCAAATGTAATCAGATCGATTTTATATAGATCCGCCATGAAATTTTCGAAGTCATAAAAAACATACAAAGCAAATACAATACCAAACGCGATAGTACCACAGATAACGGATTTCAGTACCTGTACCGAAATATAATCGCTACGGAAATAATTACCGATTTTGACATTTTTCTTTCCCTCTCCGTTCTCGTATGATGCCATATGCGTCATCAAAATTACACGTTCCTCATTCAGCATATGAATCCTCCTATTACAGGAACCTCATCCTGGCGGGGTCTTTATCCCTGGTCGTGTCAGGCACCGGCGCCGGTTTTCCTTCATTCAGCACATCGTTAAAGCCCTTTGTCATGTTTCCCTTGCACTTTTCGCAGAATCTGCCGCAGCGTATAGGCGCTCCGCAGGACTCACAGTTCAGAAAAAGTGCAGAGTCCTCCGTAACCTCAAGGCGCTCCTCCCTCAGCCACTGGCGAATCTGCGACGCATCCACGTCACACGCCTCGGAAACCTCAGCAATACCCACACCCTTATGCTCCCGGATATAATCCTTTACCTCCTGGAATTTTTCCTCCGTTTTCTCCCGGCAGGCGGGACATGTTACCGGACCGGCTACATAGTTAAAAATGCGTCCGCAATGTCTGCAATTTCTTACGTTCATAGTATCCTCCGTTTTTGCGGCGAAATTCATGCAGTGCCTGCTCCGCAGGCCAACGTAACAAAATAAATCTTTTCCGCACCGGCGTCCTTCAGAACCCTCGCCGCCTCATCTATTGTAATGCCGGTGGTATAGATGTCATCCACAACTATAATCGTCTTTAATTTTACATCATTTTGACCCATATTAAAAGCCCTTTTCAAATTATTTTGACGTTCCTCCGGATTTAATTTTTTTTGCGGCACAGTATTCTTTACCCGCACCAGCATTTTGGGATATACAGGGATGCCGAGCCGCTTTCCCACAGCCTTCGCCAAAAGCTCTGCCTGATTATAACCTCTTGTTCTTTTTCTGTTCCGATGCAGCGGTATGGGCACAATTCCCTCCGCACCTGTATTCCGTATAAATCCTCCAAGATACTCCGCAATCTGTTCCCCGTAGAATTCCGCATACTCCCTTCGCCCGCCGTACTTGAAACGGTAAATGGACTCCGCAGCCGGTCCGTACTCGTAAAGAGCCCTGCCTCTCTCGAAAAAATGCTTCTTTTCCCTGCATTCTCCGCAATACTCTTCTCCCTCTGAAATCTTTTTTCCGCACCTCATGCAATAGGGCGGTGTCAACAGTTTCAGCTTATCCATACACTCCGCGCATACGTTCTCTCCCCCATGCCTTACAATTTCATCGCATACAGGGCAGTGCCCGGGATATACCGCCTGCAGGATTCCCCGAATTATCTTTTCCCGCTTTTTAGAACTGATTTTCAAACAAACTCCTCTCCACCGAATCCGCCTCTCCCGCATATCTCCCGTATCCGCGAGGCGAGAGCCGTATAACGTCTGTTTCCGCCGGTATTCTCAATCATTCCCCGCACCGTCTCACTGCTGCCCAGGATAGTGACGCAATTTCTTGCCCTGGTGATTGCGGTATACAGTAAATTTCTGTTGAACAGCATCCTGGGGCCTCCGAGAAGAGGCAACAAAATCGCCGGGTATTCGCTGCCCTGAGACTTGTGAATGGTGATGGCATAAGACAATTCCAACTCTTCTAAAAGGGAAAACGGATAGGTTACTCTTCTCTGCTCATCATACTCCACCACAAGGTTTGAGGCATTTTCGTTAATTTCTACAATTCTTCCCATATCGCCGTTAAAAATACCTGTTCCCCTGTCAATGGGTATCCCGTATTTACTGACAACCTCCCATTCCAGCTGATAATTGTTTTTCACCTGCATAACCTTGTCCCCTTCCCGATATATATTGGAGCCGCTCACATGCTCTTTCTTTCCCGGCCCGGGAGGATTGAGATACTGTTGCAGTATGCCGTTTAATGTTTCGCAGCCCAAGCTTCCTTTCCGCATGGGAGTCAGAACCTGTATGTCAAAGGGAGTCGCGTCCACATATCCGGGCAGTTTTTCGTTTATCAGCTGAATCATATGCTTATATATGACATTAATGTCATTTCTCTCCAGCATGAAGAAGTCCATCGACTTGTTGTCCAGAGCGATTTGCTCTCCGTTATTGATTCTATGAGCATTGACAACAATGTCACTTTTCTCTGCCTGGCGGAATATCTTTTTCAGTTCCACCGTAGGGAAGCATGCTCCGGTTATCAAATCCCGCAGCACCTGGCCCGGGCCTACGCTGGGAAGCTGATTTACATCTCCCACGAGGATAAGGCGGGTCCCGGGCATGACAGCCTTCAGCAGAGCTTGAAATAACTGAATGTCCACCATGGACATTTCATCGATAATAATGACATCCGCCTCCAGCGGATTCTCCTCATTTCTCTCAAACAGAACCTTCTTTGTATCCTCATCGGAGAGAGAACTGTTCAACTCCAGCATACGATGAATGGTTCTTGCCTCATATCCTGTGGCTTCCGTCATACGCTTTGCAGCGCGCCCTGTGGGCGCTGCCAGAAAAATATCCAGCCCTTCCGCCTCAAAATAGCGGATAATCATGTTAATTGTAGTTGTTTTCCCCGTCCCCGGGCCTCCCGACAGAATAAATACACCATTTCGTATACATTCCGTCACCGCTTTCAATTGAAGTTCATCCAACTCCATATTCAGATTCTTTGCCAGCCTCTCCAACCTCTTTTCGACAGCTGCTTCCTGAGAAGGAAGATTTTCTGCCTCCGCCATAGGAATATTGAGTTCTTTCAGCATCCGTGCACAGTTCAGCTCGGCATAATAATATGTGGAAGCAAACACATTCTCCCCTTTGATGACCAGCTTTTTATCCATCATCAGATTGTCTACCTGAGGACGAAGAACCTCCGCGTCGATCCCCAGCAGCCCCTGCGCCCGCTCCAACAGGACATTCATGGGTAAATAGCAGTGTCCCTCTCCCACCGCCTGAAGCAATGTGTAGAAAATACCGCTTCTGATTCGGTAATCGGAATCTGTATGGATTCCGATTTTGGCCGCCAGTTCATCCGCCATTTTAAAACCTACTCCCCCAATGTCCTCAGCCAGTTTGTAAGGATTTTCTTTCAGGATTCCGTACAGGTTCATCCCATAGGTGTCGTATATTTTCACTGCAAGTGTGTTTGAGATACCGTACTGCTGCAGATAGACCAATGCATCCCGCAGATCCTTCTTCTCCTCCATCTGTACTGCAATCTCCTGAGCCTTGCGCTCACTGATTCCCTTTACTTCCGCAAGCCGCTCCGGTTCCTCCTCAATAATACGGAAGGTGTCATCCCCGAATTTTTTCACAATTCTTGCCGCCAGTGCAGCCCCCACACCCTTAATTGCGCCGGACCCCAGATAGCGCTCCATTCCGACGCTGTCCTTTGGGGTCACAACACTGTAACTGTTCACTTTGAACTGTGTACCATATACGGGATGCTCAATATAGTCTCCCCGGGCAGAAATATTCTCTCCCTGACTCAATCCCCTGCACATTCCCACACAGGTGATTTCCTCTCCGTCCACAATCAAGCTCATAACCGTATATCCGTTTTCACTGTTTTGGAAAATGATATGATCCACATATCCGCTTATTGTTTCCATTCATCTGCTCCTAAAAAGAAAGGCTGCCTTTTCTCTCAGCAGCCTTTCATCTTTTCATTATTCAGTGGTATCCAGCCCGTAATTACGTCTCATCTGCTCGTAAAGCATCTGAGCAAGCCCAAGTCCGCTCTGCTCCGTGGTCTGTTCCGCAATTCCCTGAATCATTTGATCCTTATAATAGTCCATCATCGTGCCGGTAAAGTTTGACACTTCCTCGTTCTCAGGTATAGTTTTCAGCATGGACTTGTACATCTGCTCCACAAAATATGCTTCAAACTGTTTACAGGCATCCATCAGTTCTTCATCGGTTGCTTTGGAATAATCTGCCCCGTCCAACTTTCCCTGCAGCTTGGACGCAGACTGGTTTGCCGCATTGGCGTATATATCACTGTACATGGAAGTTATATTTGTGAAATCCATTATTTATCCTTTCACCCTTTCCTGCGACGCTCGTCCTGCAATCATGTGTTTCATGACCTTACTCGCCGGTGTACTGATACATTGATATCTGAACTAAATCACTCTGAATATCAACGTGTCAGCACACTAGCGTCGCAAGTTATTTGCCTGTTGCAACATTTCATCTGAAGCAGTGATAGCCTTGGAATTCAGTTCGTATGCACGCTGTGCCACAATCATGTTTACCATCTCGTCCACCACCTGCACATTCGAGCCCTCCAGATACCCCTGAATCACATTGCTTCTCTCCACATTGGGATTTGTAGCCTCATTGATTGGCTGTCCGCTGGCTGCCGTCTGTCCGTAAAGGCTGTCCGCCAGTTTTTCCAAACCATTCGGATTGTTAAACTGGAACACACCGATAGCACGCCCGATGGGCTGAGGATTATTGTTTTCATCCGGATAGCACAGCTGTCCGTCCTTGGTAACCGTAATTCGGCTCAAAATGTATGTATCATTCAAAACAATAGGCTGTCCGTTGGTATCAAGCACCGGAAGGCCGTCTGTGGTAGCCAACATGTTTCCGTTTGTTGCAAGTGTAAATTTCAAATTTCCGTTACGGGTGTAATACGTGTTTCCATCCGCGCCTCTTACAGCAAAGAAACCCTTTCCGTCAATAGCAAACGCCGTGTCACTCTCAGAGGCAATCATGTTTCCTGTTTTGAAGACAGATGAAATTGCAGAGTTGCGGGTACCCAGGCCCACCTGAGCACTGGTTGGCTTCTGTTCACCGTTTGCCGTGGTGGTCTTTGTCTGTAGGGTTTGATACAGCAAACTTTTGAACTCATTTACCTGAGTCTTATATCCGTTTGTATTTACGTTTGCCAGATTGTTTGCAATGGTATCAATATTTGTCTGCTGTGCAATCATGCCGGTTGCCGCCGTCCATAAACTACGTACCATGTCTCTCGCTCCCTTCCTATTGTTCTTCCGCCATCACGCTGATTACTGTATCCGCCCCAGCTGCGTCACTGCAACCTCAAGGGTGTCATCGTAGGTCTGAATGATTTTCTGGTTACTTTCATAAGCTCTGGTAATAGAAATCAAATTTACCATCTCAGATACAACCTGCACATTGGACATTTCCAGGTAGCCCGACTTCATCTCGGCATCCGCCTGTGTTGTCTTCGCACCCTCTACCGGACGATAATATGTCTCACCGTACTTTTCCAGATAATTGTAATCTTCAAAATCGGTAACTTGTATCTTTGCTACAGCTACTCCGCCCTGAGTGATAGTTCCGTCACTGCCGATTTCCGAGTCAATCAATGTGTTAAGCTGTATTCTTCTGTTTTGAGTATCCAATACATAATCACCGTCCGCCGTCACGAGATAACCTTCCCTGTTCAGTGTAAACTGTCCGTTGCGGGTATACATGGTAGAGGTTTCTCCCGCCTTGTTGGTAAATTCGATTGCAAAGAAGCCCTCTCCGGCTAATGCCAGATCATAAGTATTATCCGTGATTCGGAAGGAGCCCTGTGTATAATCCGTATAATTCTCACCGATTTTCACACCCGGATTATTGGTTCCCAGTCTCTGCACATTCTGCAGTCCCACAGACTGATCCTTTATCTTTAATGTCAATATACTGTCAAAGGACTGGCTGGTGGCACCTTCCTTTTTAAAGCCTACAGTAGACGCATTTGCAAGATTGTTTGTCAGAATATCCATTCTGTTCTGTTCGTTCAGCATACCTGTATATGCGGTATATAAGCCTTTTAACATCGGTGCCTCCTTAATATATTATCTTAATTCTCTCTGTAACCGGAGAGGAATTCCACATATTTGCCTGTTCCGATTGCAACAGCTGTCATAGGGTCCTCCGCAGTCATGGTATTGATTCCGGTCTTTGCGGAAATCAACTCCTCCAGTCCGCGCAGCAAGCTGCCGCCGCCGGTGAGCACGATTCCTCTGTCCGCGATATCCGCAGCCAGCTCAGGGGGTGTCTTCTCCAGCACGCTGTGAATCGTTTCCACAATCTGTGCCGTAGTCTCTCTCAGCGCTTCCTCAGTCTCCTCAGAGGAAACCTTGACAGTCTTGGGGAGACCGGTTACCAGATTTCGCCCTCTGACATCCATATAGTCAACCTCTGCCCTGGGATATGCAGAACCGATTTTGATTTTCAAATCCTCGGCTGTTCTCTCACCGATCAGCAGATTGTGTTTCTTACGCATATAACGTACAATCGCCTCGTCGAAATCATCACCTGCAATTTTGATGGATGCGCTGACAACCGTACCTCCCAAAGAGATAACCGCAATGTCGGAGGTTCCGCCGCCGATATCCACAATCATGTTTCCGCAGGGCTTGGAGATATCGATTCCCGCTCCGATTGCCGCCGCAATAGGCTCCTCGATGATGGCAACCTCTCTTGCTCCTGCCTGATAGGTAGCATCCTCAACCGCCTTTTTCTCCACCTCTGTAACACCGCTGGGTACACATACCGCAATGCGGGGCTTTCTGAAAGTTCTTCTTCCCAAAGCCTTCTGGATAAAATATTTCATCATTTTCTCGGTAACGGTATAGTCGGAGATAACGCCCTGACGCAAAGGTCTTACCGCCACAATGTTGCCGGGAGTTCTTCCCAGCATCAGACGCGCATCCTCACCGATTGCCTTAATCTTGTTGGTATCTCTATCAAACGCTACAACGGAGGGCTCCTTCAGCACAACGCCCTTTCCTCTGATGTACACTAAAATGCTGGCAGTTCCCAAATCAATTCCGATATCTGTACACTGCATATTATAAATACCCCTTTCTCATGGATTCCGATTTCCAAACGTGGTCATACAGCATTTATTATAACCGAAAACCGTATATTTTCATAGGGGTTTCTAAAAAAAATAATAAAACGCAGGAAAAGAATCGGTTCCATCCGTTCTTTTCCTGCATCCATGCTTTTGTAATGATTACATCGGAATAAGATGCGTAAAACTTTATAGCCGTCTGCAAATTTTTTCGGGCATCTGCTCTGCCGGCTACTTACCCGCTTTTTTATCCTTTTCCAGCATCTTTTTTATATAGACTCCCGTGTATGACTGTTTGCACCCGGCCACCTCTTCCGGAGTACCCTTTGCGATGACGGTTCCGCCTCTGTCGCCTCCTTCAGGACCGATATCAATGATATAATCCGCTGTCTTAATCACGTCCAGATTATGCTCAATCACTACCACCGTATTGCCGCCGTCCGCCAGCCTGTGCAGGATTTCCACCAGCTTGTGCACATCCGCAAAGTGCAGTCCGGTGGTGGGCTCATCCAGAATATAAATGGTTTTCCCCGTGCTACGCCTGGAGAGCTCGGTAGCCAGCTTAATACGCTGCGCCTCACCGCCGGAAAGGGTGGTGGAGGGCTGCCCCAGTTTCACATAAGAAAGGCCTACATCATACAACGTCTGAATCTTATTGCGGATGGAAGGCAGGTGTTCAAAGAAGGGCAGCGCCTCCTCCACCGTCATATCAAGGACATCAAAAATGCTTTTACCCTTGTATTTCACATCCAGCGTCTCCCGGTTATATCTCTTTCCCCCGCAGACTTCGCAGGGAACATATACATCCGGCAGAAAGTGCATCTCTATCTTGATGATACCGTCTCCGCCGCAGGCTTCGCATCGTCCGCCCTTCACGTTAAAGCTGAAGCGCCCCTTTCCGTAGCCCTTGGCCTTGGCATCCGCCGTGGAAGCGAAAAGGTCTCTGATCTGGTCAAACACTCCCGTGTAGGTAGCAGGATTGGAGCGGGGTGTGCGCCCGATAGGAGACTGATCAATGTCAATCACCTTATCCAGCTGGTCTATGCCCTGTATCTCCTTGTGTTTACCGGGAATACATCTGGCGCGGTTTAAATCTCTTGCCAGATGCTTATATAAAATCTCGTTTACCAGGGAGCTCTTTCCTGAACCGGACACACCGGTGACACAGGTCATAACCCCCAAAGGAATTTCAACATTGATATTTTTCAGATTGTTTTCCTGTGCCCCTATCACCTTCAGCCAGCCGGTAGGCTTTCTGCGCTCCTTCGGCACGGGAATCTTCAGTTCACCGCTGAGATACTTTCCGGTGATGGACTCCGGAACCTTCATGATTTCCTCGGCAGTACCGCAGGCAATGACCTCACCACCGTGGGATCCCGCTCCCGGCCCGATATCCACAACGTAATCTGCCGCCAGCATAGTATCCTCGTCATGCTCCACTACAATCAATGTGTTTCCCAGATCGCGCAAGCTCTTCAGAGTATTCAGAAGCTTGTCGTTGTCCCTCTGATGCAGACCGATACTGGGTTCATCCAGAATATAGCATACACCTACCAACCCGGAGCCGATCTGGGTAGCCAGCCTGATGCGCTGAGCCTCACCGCCGGAAAGTGTACCCGTGCCTCTTGCAAGAGAGAGATATTCCAGTCCCACATCCACCAGGAAGCCCACCCTGGCACGAATTTCCTTCAGAATCTGCTTGCCGATCAGCTGTTGCTGTCCGGTCAGAGTCATATCTTCAAGGAAGATATTCAAGTCGCGAATAGACATGGAAGTAATCTCATAAATATTCTTATCGCAGACCGTCACCGCCAAGGCTTCCTTCTTCAGACGCATGCCGCCGCATTCCTTACAGGGAGTGATGCGCATAAAAGTCTCATACTCCTGTTTCATGGTATCTGAAAAGGTCTCCTTATACTTTCGCTCCACATTCTTGATCAATCCTTCAAACGCAACAGGGTAGACTCCCCTGCCCCTCTGACCGGAATAGTGTACTTCCACCTCTTTTCCGTCGGTTCCGTACAGCAATATATGCTTTACCTTCTCCGAATATTGTTCAAAGGGCGTGTCCAAATCGAAATCATACTCCTTACACAATGCCTGCAAAACAGCATGCGTAAAGCTCTTCTTGTCCGTACAGGACTGCCAGCCCGTGACGGTAATGGCTCCCTGATTAATGCTCAGGGATTGGTCAGGAATCATCAAATCTGCATCAAACTCCATCTTATATCCCAGGCCGAAGCACACAGGGCAGGCGCCGAAAGGATTGTTAAAGGAAAAGCTTCTTGGTTCAATCTCACTGATGCCGATGCCGCAGTCGGGGCAGGAAAAGCTCTGGCTGAAGGTCATCGGTTCGCCATCGATAACATCCACCACCAAAAGTCCGTCCGCCAAATCCAGCACATTCTCAACAGAATCTGCAAGGCGGCGTTGAATTCCGTCCTTCACTACAAGACGGTCCACGATAATTTCGATATTGTGCTTAATGTTCTTGTCCAGCGAAATTTCCTCAGTCAGCTCGTACAGGCTGCCGTCAATACGCACACGCACGTATCCGCTCTTTTTAGCTCTTTCCAGCACCTTCTCGTGCTGTCCTTTTCTCCCCCGGACCACAGGTGCCAAAAGCTGGATCTTCGTTCCCTCCGGCAGTGCCATAATCTGGTCTACCATCTGGTCAACCGTCTGCTTTGAAATCTCTCTGCCACAGTTTGGGCAGTGAGGAATACCGATTCTGGCATACAGCAGACGGAAATAGTCGTATATTTCCGTAACGGTACCAACCGTGGACCGCGGATTGCGGTTGGTGGATTTCTGGTCTATGGAAATGGCCGGCGACAGGCCGTCAATGCGCTCCACATTCGGCTTCTCCATCTGTCCCAGAAACTGCCTTGCATAGGAGGAAAGAGACTCCATATAGCGGCGCTGTCCCTCCGCATAGATAGTGTCAAATGCCAGGGATGACTTTCCGGAACCTGACATTCCTGTCAGAACTACCAGTTCATTCCTGGGAATGTCCACATCAATATTTTTCAGATTATGCTCACAGGCTCCCCTTATCTTGATGTACTCACCAACAGCTTGCTTCCGTGTCTGTATTTTCTTTACTTCTTCCATTTTTCTTCTCTCTTCCATATTTATCAGACTATATTTTATTTTGCAATCGATACACTGCAATTATTCTTCCTTATCTTCAAGCTCCTGTAGGGATTTTTTCAGTTCAACCATCTTATCACGCAGTTCTGCCGCTGCCTCGAAATTCAAATCCGCCGCAGCCCTCTGCATCTTCTTCTGAACATCTGCAATCAGCTTTTCCAGTTCCTTGCGGTTCATGGATTCCGGGTCCTTTTCAAACTGCAGTTCCTCCTTGGCGATGACCTTGGAAATGCTGATCAAATCCCGCACAGCTTTCTTGATTGTCCGGGGCGTAATACCATGTTCCTCGTTATATCTCATCTGAATTTCACGGCGGCGGTTTGTCTCGTCCAGAGCAATACGCATGGAGTCTGTGATAGTGTCCGCATACATAATGACATGACCCTCCGCGTTCCGGGCTGCACGGCCGATAGTCTGAATCAACGAAGTACTGCTTCGCAGAAAGCCCTCCTTATCCGCATCCAGAATCGCAACAAGAGAAATCTCAGGAATATCCAGACCCTCTCTCAAAAGATTGATTCCCACCAGCACATCAAACACATCCAGACGCATATCCCGAATAATCTCCGCACGTTCCAGCGTGTCAATATCGGAATGCAGATATTTGACACGAATGCCCACTTCCTTCATGTAATCCGTCAAATCCTCTGCCATGCGCTTTGTCAGGGTAGTAATCAGGACTTTGTTATGCTTCTCCACCTCCTTGTTGACAGCACCAATCAGGTCGTCTATCTGCCCCTCCACAGGACGCACCTCCACCTCCGGATCCAGCAGACCGGTTGGCCGGATAATCTGCTCCGTGCGGAGCAGCTCGTGGGTCTCCTCGTACTCCGACGGGGTAGCGGAAACAAACAACATTTGGTCAATATGAGACTCAAACTCCTGAAAATTCAGAGGTCTGTTGTCCAATGCGGAAGGGAGGCGAAAACCGTAATCCACCAACGTCTGCTTTCGGGAACGGTCCCCCGCAAACATGCCGCGTATCTGAGGAATCGTCATATGGGACTCGTCGATAATGATTAAAAAGTCCTCGGGAAAGAAATCCATCAGCGTCATGGGTGGTGCTCCCGGAGGCGCAAAATTCAAATGTCTGGAGTAATTCTCAATACCGGAGCAGAATCCGGTCTCACGCATCATCTCAATGTCAAAGTTTGTCCGCTCAGCAATGCGCTGTGCCTCAATCAGCTTGTCCTCCCCCTTGAACCATCGCACCCGCTCTTCCATTTCCTTTTCGATATTGTCGCAGGCAGCCCTGATTTTATCCTGGGATACCACGTAATGGGAGGCAGGGAAAATAGCGATATGATTCAGGGTGGCATGCACCTTGCCGGACAGAGGCTCTACCTCCGCAATTCTGTCTATCTCATCTCCGAAAAACTCAATTCGGATAAAGTA
>JAEDMI010000134.1 GCA_016303085.1 Acetatifactor sp. | reverse complement strand
GCGCCTCTTCGGCCTCTTGAGTATTTCTCCTTAATCCGAACTACGTCTCTACCAATATCATATTGCTACGCCCACAACTCGTGACGCAAAAGTTATTATACATAAGGTGCGATGCTTTGTCAATTGCTTTTTTTATTTTCATGCCCCTCGCATTCTGCAATCACATCTATGTCTGTAATCAGATGTTTGATTCCTTTTTTCTGCCTGTTACAGATGAATTTTCATTCTCATAATCCGAAATTGCTTTCTCAATCCTATTCTTTACCATGTCTGCAATCTCAGGGGTCTTCATTGCAGCGTATTCTTCGTAATAAATAGGCGGCAGATAAATCAGTTTTACTGTCACCGGAGCAATAGAGTTCTCATCAAAGGGCTTAAAAGAGTCAATCAGCGCGCAGGGAACAATCGGGCATTTTGCCTTAACAGCACTTTTGAAAGTTCCTCCCTTAAAAGGCAGAAGCTGATTTCCCATCTTGCTTCTGGTACCTTCCGCAAAAATCAGAAAATTCCTTCCCTTCTTTACTTCCTCCGCCATTCGATTAATCACTTCAAGCGATTGGCGAATATCTTCCCTGTCTATCACAATAGACCTCAGTGCAGCTATCACCTGTTTCAGCAGAATAACCTGACTTGCTTCTTTCTTTATTACAAAAGAAAAAGGAACCGGACATGACTCCAAAAACACCAGCACATCAAATAGTCCCTGATGATTTGGGAAAAAGATAAAGCCGTTTTCCTTCGGAATATTTTCCACTCCGTGAGACTCTATTGTCACTCTTCCCGCACGATTCGCTGCCTTCGTCACCTTTTTCACGAAAGCATAGGCTTTATCCAAATCATAGTCCTTCCTCTTTCCCTGCCACCATATGCCAAACATGTAATAGGGCACCTTGTAAAAGAGCCTCAATACCATTAAAATGATTCTTTTCATCGCCCGAAGTCCCTTCACGCAAAATCTTCATATGAAAATCTTCTATGCACGGTTTACTCTCGGCAGTATTCCCGAATAGCCGTCTCGTACAAATTATTCCCTTCAGAATCCATAACAACAATCACCGGAAAGTCCTTTACCTCCAGCCTGCGAATAGCCTCAGTTCCCAAATCGTCATATGCGATGACCTCAGAGGCTGCAATAGAACGGGAAAGAAGTGCTCCTGCTCCTCCCACTGCTGCAAAATATACCGCCCCGTTCCTGACAATGGCATCCTTCACAGCCTGACTTCTTTTACCCTTTCCAATCATTCCCTTCAATCCAAGGTCAAGAAGAGAAGGGGCATACTTATCCATTCTGCTGGCTGTAGTAGGTCCGGCCGAACCGATAGGTCTTCCGGTTCTTGCCGGAGAAGGTCCCATATAGTAAATTACATTGTTTTCCATATTGAAAGGCAGCTGTTCTCCCCGTTCCAAAGTTTCAAACATTCTCTTATGGGCAGCATCTCTTGCCGTGTAAATTGTTCCTGTCAAATACACATAATCTCCTGCTCTCAGCGAGGCCGCAGTCTCTGCTGTCAGCGGTACACTGATGTACTTATCCATTTTCTAAAGTCTCCTTGTTATCCCGCAAAATTACACTAACAGTTCAGTTCTGTTACAGCTTATAAAACTCTTACAGAATGACGGTTCACATGACAACATATATTTACCGCCACAGGCAAGCCTGCAATGTGGGTCGGATAAGTATTAATATTAACGGCAAGTGCAGTAGTGGTTCCTCCGAGCCCTCCGGGGCCGATACCGGATTTGTTAATCCTCTCCAGCAATTCCTTCTCCATATCCCGTACATACGGAATGTCAGAATGCTCATTTGCCGGTCTTGTCAAGGCTTTCTTGGCCATGAGCGCACACTTTTCAAAAGTACCGCCTATTCCCACTCCCACAACCATCGGAGGGCAGGCATTAGGGCCTGCATCCTTCACCGCGTTCAGCACCGCGCTCTTGACTCCTTCTATTCCATCTGCGGGCTTCAGCATAAATACACGGCTCATATTCTCACTGCCAAATCCCTTCGGTGCCACAATAATTTTCACCTTGTCACCGGCTACCATTTCATAATGTATTACAGCAGGAGTATTGTCTCCGGTATTTTCACGGATAAGAGGATCTTTTACCACCGACTTTCGGAGAAAGCCCTCCGTATATCCCCGACGAACCCCCTCATGAATGGCATCTTCAAGCACTCCGCCCTCGAAGTGTACCTCCTGCCCGATTTCCATGAAAATGACAGCCATACCCGTATCCTGGCATATGGGAATCATATCTTCTCCGGCTATTTTCAAGTTCTCCTGCAACTGTTCCAATATCTGTCTTCCCAGAGGTGCCTCCTCCGTTTCGGCTGCATGCTGCATGGCACACCTCATGTCCTCTGACAGAAAGTGGTTTGCTTCAATACACATCTCACGGATATTCTCTGTAATTTCACTTACATTCAATGTTCTCATCTATTCCGTAATTTCCTTTCTTACGGCTTCAAGTTCTTCCTGAGAAGGTTTTCCGGGAACCCAGTTTATGTTTTGCCCGTCTCCCTTATATCTGGGAATCAGATGAAGATGGAAATGAGGAACCGTCTGACCTGCTGTTTCCCCATTGTTCTGCACCAGATTCAGTCCATCACAATGCAGCTTATCCCGCATCTTCAACGCCATTTTCTTTGCCAGCTTCATGACAGCGGCTGCCGTTTCCTCCGGCAGTTCATATAAATTTGCGGCGTGATCTTTCGGCAAAATCAATGCATGTCCCTTTGTAGCCGGCCCTAAGTCCAGTATCACACGAAACTGCTCATCCTCGTACAATGTCTTTGACGGAATTTCACCGCACGCTATTCTGCAAAAAATACAATCATCCTTTTTCATTGTCTCTCCTCCGCAATCAATTACTTTTTCTCTTCAAAAGGAAATAACTGGTCCAGTGTCCTCAAAATTCTGAAATCTCCCTTGGTCTTCATCGCCCCGGACATAAATGCTCTCTGAAAAGACATCCTTCCGTTTACAATATCTTCCATAGTGGCGCGATTCATCTGTACTTCCACATCGGGTTGCTCCACGCTACCGTATCTGCACTCCAGCTTAGGTCCGTCCACGGATATAATCAGCTTTTTCTTTTTTTCTTCTATAGTAATGGAATAGTCCGCTTCAAATCCGGCTTGAGGTTTAAAACATTTCCGAAATGCACCGAGATATTCTTCCTCATTTTCTGTCCCGTCCTCGCTGAGCATATCGCGAAACAGACTTGTTAATTCCTGAATGTCCTGCTTCTGGCGCTGTACATAGCTATCATCGGATACATATTGTGACAGCTGTTCTGTCTCCTGAAGCGTCAGGTCATTTGACTTGGGCACCGCAATTCTCTGTTTCACAGCCTGATTGCTGGCCGGAAAACTATCCATCTTCTGGCTGATGGTTCTGTACATATTTTCAGCTTTTTTTTCAATAATCCGTATATACTGGTCATTCATCTCCAGCATTACCGTATTCTCAATGTAACCGCAGAGCCCGCTACAGGGAAGTCCGCCCAGAATTTCCCACGCGGTAGAGAGATTCAGCTTGCCTTCCCTCTCCCCATAGGTTGTAGACATGACTACGGGACACATGTATATTTTTGCAATCTTTTCCTTGTCCCCGAAAAGCCAGCAGGCATCCAGAAATTGCTGCATATATCCGCCAATGCCATACCATTCCACCGTTGTGGCAAGAATAATTCCGTCAGCTTCTTTCAGGGTCTGAGGAAGTGTGGGAATCGTACTTTTGCTCTCATACAAATTATAACGGGTCACATTGACACGAAGCTCTTCCAGAATCTCCTGCATCTTGTTGATTACAAACAGTGTAGGATCATCAATAATTCCTCTGCCGCCGTAATAGATATTAATATTCAAATCTATACCTCCTGTGCCTTACCTCTGCCTCTCGCGCCTTCTGCGCTGCAGGATGCAAACCACACATCCACCCAGAAAGCCTGTTATCAAGCCGCCTACATGTGCCGCATTATCTATATTACTCCCACTGAATCCGCTGTATAAAGAAAGCGCAATCATCGCCAATACCCTAACCGGTGTCACATCCTGCATTTTTCTGCCCGAAAGCAGAACCATTGTCAAAAGCACTCCGTCCAAACCGAACACCGCTCCGCTGGCACCGACAGAAGAGGACATGTCACTGTTTATTACTTTTATCAAAAGGGAGAGCAGATTTCCGCCGATTCCCGAAAGGAAATACAGCAAAAGGTAGCAGATGTGTCCTACTTCCTTCTCTATCATGGCACCCATAAAAAACAGAATCAGCATATTGCTGAACAGATGCGTTGCTCCGCTGTGCAAGAACATTGCCCACAGAACGCGTCCGTACTCGTGTTTTATCAATACGCCATATGCATTCAGGCTCCCTCTGCTGTACAGTTCTCCGCCTGTAAATAAACACACCATATAGATTATGACATTAATCGCCACAAGTACTCCGCCGGCAATCGGCAAATCTCTCCGTCTGTTCAACTATATCACCTCAAAGGTTTCCACTTCTTCCATACCGGTAAAAATTCCTACAATGTCGTCTCTGGTAAAGCCGGAGGGAATCACCACTTGGCAGCGGAGCAAAAACGTATCGTTGCTCTTTCTTTCCCACTTAAACTGATACATAGATATCTTGTATTGTTCCAGCTCGTTGGATACCTTTTCGTAAGCCTGCCTGTCATTACTCAATCGAAAGTTGACCTGCGCCCGGGTTGGTTGTTTCACAATCCAAAGATTTTTGTGCAATGCCCATTGTAAAACCAGCATAATCAATGTGGTACCGGCTCCAAGAGCATACATACCGGCGCCAAATGCCATACCGATACCAATCGTTGCCCAGATACCTACGGCTGTAGTGATTCCGCTGACATATCCCTGTTTGCCGGTAATTATAATTCCTCCGCCCAGGATACCGATTCCCGAAATAATTCCGGCAGCCACACGCGATACATCCAGACTAGCCCCCGGTATTTCCGTAACGTCCATAAATCCATATTTTGAGATAATCATCATCAGCGCTGTCGCCAATGCAATCATCATATGAGTCCTTGTCCCCGCTACCTTTGTACGCTGCTGCCGCTCAATTCCGATAAGCCCTCCGCAAATGCAGGCAAGTATAATCCGCATAAGATACACAGCCTGCTCCTGAGCATATGCCATAACCGTAGATGCCATACCCGTTTCCTCCCCATTTCCTCCCTGCCCCGATTCACAGAAGCATCATAAATTACGAAAAATTATAACATAATCCGATATGTTTTTCAATCAATATGAAACGCTTATCGAAAAACCAGCACAACTCTCCCCACCTTAATTTCGTCACCCGCTTCAAGTTCCTTCCTCTCATACGGCTGAAGACGCAAACCGTTTTTGAATGTTCCGTTGGTGGAATTTAAATCTTCTATGTAGCAGACCTCCTTCTCCTTTACCACTCTGGCATGCAGTCTGCTGACAGACATATCGTTCAAAAAGGCATCCGCATCCTCCTTTCTCTTTCCTATGGTAATAATCGGTTTATCCAACAGGGCAACTGTCTTTCCTTCGGGTGTGCATAGCTGCCGGGGAGCATTTTCTGTCTCTTTGGTTTCTTCTATGTATATTGTCCTCCCATATTCCTCCCCATATACGGTGTCCTCCGCTACCGCACGTTCCTCCATTATTTCCTGCATATCGTGTCGGTAATTTTCTCTCCAATCTCTGTTTTTCTTTTTTCTGTTTTCAAATATTCCGAAAAAGTGTTTTTTTTGCTCCTCCGTCTTCTCGTCCGGCTTTTCCTCCCTTTGACTTTGCACTGCCGGTTCCGGCAGCGGAGCAGGTTCGTCCAGTTTCTTCACATCCTCGAAAATCTGTGTTTGAAGATAAAGCTCCCCATTCTTCTCTACCTGCTCATACATGTGATAAACGCAATCCACCAATATTTCATCATCGTAATCAATATGTTCCACCCAAAACTCCAAAAGTTGTTTGAGACCGCTTTCTCCATCATAATAAGGGACATACAGAAAGGAAAACACATTGCTCTCCGGGTCCTGAAAAATCTGTTCCGGATAAAAAATGATGTTTCCCGTATCCAAAAGAAAACGCTCCAATTCCTGCCTTATCTGTCCAAGACTCCATATAAAATCCTTTACCCATGCTCCGGTAATATATCTTGTACTGTACAGCTGCTTCACACTCTGTCTGGAAGAAATGTCGTAGTATAAATAAGCCAGTCCGTTGATATACCTCAGATTGCAGGAAAGCAGCCCTCTGATTCCGCCTCTGTTCAAAATACAATATTGATATCTTTTTTCCTCCGGCATTTTATCCAAAAGAAGCCTCTCATAATTGCAATTAAGACTCCTCACAAACTCTGTCTGCATTCTATTCTCCTCCCTCTACTCTCCGAAATATTCTGATAAAATCAACAGGGTCGAGCCGCATTGCCACACAAATCCTTTTCGCTCTCCACATGTTATTTCCGTTATAAAAATTCCATTCCGGTACAGGAAATGTCATGGTACCTTCTCCCTCAATCTTAATTTCATTTTTTTCCATGGTAATTTGCAGCTTTTCCTGTTCCCACGCTACATACTTGTCCCGATAAATTTCTGTCGCCCTACGGTTTAGAAGTGCAACAGTTTTCTCTTCATCCTCTGTATCCAGTTCCCGGGCATATAACGCCAGCAGCCCCATATCCTGTTCCATCAGGCATCTGTCATACTGAAAAACAAG
>JAEDMI010000133.1 GCA_016303085.1 Acetatifactor sp. | reverse complement strand
GGCTTCATGCTGTCTGCCCCACCACTCCCTCACTTCCGCTCTTCCGAAGTCAGGATAAACCGCATCTCCGGGCCACACTTCGTTGACATAAAGCTTGCCCTGCGCATCTGTGGCAAAATATTTCTTCTCCACGCCTTCCTCAAATACGCTGTATCCCTCTTCCTTCTTCACTCCGGGGTCCACGATTGTCACAATCTTCATTCCCTGTCTGCCAAGGTCCCCAATCATCTTTTCAGGCTCGGAAAAGTTTTCCCTGCTCCAGGTAAACACCTTGTACTGCTCCATATAATCAATATCCAGATGAATGCAGTCGCAGGGAATCTCATACTTTTTCATGTTTTCCGCCAGTTCCCGCACTTCACCTTCATTCATGTAGCTCCATCTGGACTGATGATATCCCAAGGTCCAAAGCATGGGCAAGGGAACCCTGCCCGTCAGTCCGGTATATTCACCGATAATATCCGCCAGATCATCTCCTGCCATAAAATAATAATCCAGACATCCGTCCACAGCATGATAGGTAAAATACTTCGTATTCTCTTTTCCCAGATTAAAGACTGACTTCTCCGTATTGTCGAAGAATATCCCGTAAGCCCCCTGTTCCTTCAATACCATCATAAAGGGAACAGACTTATAAAGCGCCTTGAAATTATCCTCATGGGGTGCCGGGTTGTCCGTATTCCACATCTCGTACTCATACTCCCGCTTGTTCAGTACGCCGGTTTTGTCACCAAGGCCATAGATGCAGTCAGACTCATCCAGGGTCATTTTCACGGAAACTGCATTTTCCGCCGCGTCCGCAGTCTCATGACCTTCCCTTCCGATGAAAGCCTTCTGCTGCTCGGTCAATTCGTTCTCTCTTGAACCGCTCTCTTCACCCGCCCGTAAATATCCGGTCAACAGCCTGCCCGTTCTGTCGCAAAACAAAAGTCTGCCGTCTTCCTCCGCGACAATCTGCATTTTGTCCGTAAAAAGGCGAATTCCGGTCTCCTCTTTTTGAATCCGGATCGCTGTCTGCTTTTGCTTATCTCCTTCTATCGCCGCTGATCTTTGGGGCTTCTGCTCCCCCTTATTCAATGTAGTTATCCTGCAAACCGCTTCGTTTATTACCGTAAGCAGTATCGTTCTATCCTGAAATTCTATCCGGCATTCCTGACTGCCTTCTTCAAAATAATATATCACCTCTTACCTCCCACACTTCCGCTCAGACGCTCCCACCACTTCTTTATGTCAAAGCATCTTACGTTGGTCCACATTCTGTTAATTCTCTCGTTTCCCTCTTTATCAAAGTGCGCCATAACCACGCTTCTCTTCACTACATCCAGGGTAGGATACTGGGCAAAAAGCTGGCGCCGCACCTGTTCTTCCGGTGTGATGATTACATACTCCTCATTGGTTTGTGCATCCGCACCCTCAAAGAAATAGGTAACATCATACTCCGCCACCTCTTCTTCCCCGTCCTCAGCGCCATAGCACCAGTCAATATACTGACGGACAGCATCCCCGCTGTTCCCGGCTATGACAGAAGTGTAACCGATATAATACATATTTCTCACGGCATTTTCCGGTATGGACAAGTAATTCACAAATGCTTCTGCGGCCATCTGTCTGTCTTTGTCCCCGTCAATACCAACCTTTAGCATTACCCATCCGTCGAACCACAGATTTGTGGCTTCCTCCGGAGCGGAATAATTCAGATAAACTCCCTCTTCCTCCGCCTGGTCCATGGTATACACCGCATCTCCGGACCACTGCTGATTGGCAAGTACTTTCCCCGTAACCAAGTCCGCCTTTCCGCTGTCTGTCTCAAAGGAATATACATTATCCTTTATATTGCTCAGGACATCCTCCACGGCATTCACGATCTTTTCGTCCGTAGCATTGAGAATCTCTGCCATTCTCTGTGCATAATCGGCGCTGTTTACAAATTCCTCCCTGCTGATAAACTCCTCATTATAGATACTGTTTCCCGCAAAATATGCGTCACGCACACTATCCTTAACAGTAATTCTCTTACTGATATCGGGATTTAACAACAGCCTCCAGTGAGCTGCTTCCTCCTCCGTAATATATTCGGGATTATACACGATACCCAAGGTTCCCCACATATATCCCGCAGCATAATCGCTCAGAATTTTATCACCAATGGCAAGATGATCGAATACATCTTTGATATAGGGAGAAACACTGTTTATATAATAGTTATTTTCATTCTCCCCATCAAAAAACTCAGAAGAGTACGGTACCACCATTCCCTCCTCAATCATCTTCATAATCATATATTCCGAGGGGCATACCAAGTCATAGCTGTCTCCCATGGTAAGCTGGTTGTATAATTCCTCATTGGTGCCGAAGGTAGAATATTCTACAACCACTTTTTTCCCGTAGGTTTCAAAGAACCACTCCTCAAAATCCTCCACCAGACTGTTTTCCCCAAAAATCACAGTGCCGTTTTCCAGTTCGATGGCCTCATCCTCTTCCCATTCACCCTGGTCAATATACTCCTCCCAGTTACTGACCCGCAAAACAATGGTATCCTCATCCTTTTGTCCGCAGCCTGCCAATACCGCCGCGCATCCGCATACTCCAAATATACCCAAAAGAAGATGTCTTAAACTCTTAATTTCTCTTTTCACTTGCCACTCCATCCTCTGTATTCCTGCCCTTCAGATTCATGATGATTACTACCCCAACAACTGCAATAAAAATGAGCGTGGATAATGCCCAGAGCGCCGTCTTGATATCCGTCTGGGAGCCTCTGGTGGCGTTTACCACATAGGTACTAATCGTGTCAAAGGTCGCCGGCTTGGTATAGGTCGCTATGAAATAATCGTCCAGTGACAGGGTTATCGCCGTCATGAATCCTGACAAAATACCGGGAACAATCTGCGGTACCGTCACCCTGAGAAGCGCCTTCATGGGAGTACATCCCAAATCCAGAGCTGCCTCATACAGCTGTTGGTCCATCTGTTTCAATCTGGGCAGAACCGAAAGATAGACAAAAGGAGCACATAATGCCGTCTGTCCGATTACAAGCGGGATAAAAGTCTCCTTCCTCACCTGAAACAGTGCAATCATTAAAATACAGACAGAAAATCCGGTTACCACGTCTGCATTTACCACGGGAACCTGATTTGCAAGTTCAATGGCTCTGCGCGTTCCGCTCTTGGAATAAAATGCGCCGATTGCGCCAATGGTTCCCAGCAGCGTTGACAGCGCTGCAACCCCCAGCGCCAGCAGCAGGGTGCCTTTTATCATATCCAAAAGTTCTTCCGTTGTGAAAAGTGTTTCATAATTGTGGAATGAAAGTCCTCCGATCTTTCCAATCATTGTGGCATCCGTAAAGCTGTACCCCACCAAAATCAGAATCGGTGCATATAAAAACAACAACACAAAAACGACGCAAACATGCTGTACAAAATTTTTCATCAGAGGGATACACCTGCCTTTCTCTCCTGCTCACTGCCGGTAAATCGGTTGGATATCCATGTTATGGCACAGATAATCAGCAGCAAAATAATTGATACTACCGAGCCGTTATGCCAATCATAAGAACTGAAATAACTGCCGATCAGACTGCCGATAATGTAGGTGCTGTTATATACCATGTCAAGTACCACATAATTTGTCATGCTGGGCAAGAATACCATGGTAATACCACTGATGATTCCCGGCACCGACAAAGGCAAAACAACCCTCAATAAAATTTGTCTTTTTCTTGCCCCCAAATCAGCAGCTGCCTCCAACAGACTGTTATCCAGCTTGGAAAGTGAGTTATATAAAGGCAAAATCATAAACGGCAGGAAATCATATATCATGCAAATGACCGTATTTAAGAAAGGGTGCAATGCCAGATTCCCTTCCAGTAAAGTCAGTATCTCCTTCAACGCTGTAATTCGCAGAGTAAAATTAATCCACATGGGAAGCACAAATAACATTAAAAAAGTATGCCTTCCCACATACGCTCCCTTTGCAAGAATAAACGCTACAGGGTATGCCAGCAGCAGACAGCCTAACGTAGTCAATACAGCCACCACCAGACTGTAAATCAATGTTCCTATGGTCTTACTGCTTTGAAAAAAACGGATAAAATTATAAAAAGAAATCTGTCCCTCCGCATCCGTAAACGCATATTTGACAACCACCAAAAGGGGCAGTATGACAAACAGCAGCAGAAACAGTGCGTAAGGCAATGCCAGCTGTTTTCTTGAAAATCTAGCCTCTCTCATCACTGCTCTCCCACCAATCTGTATGACATTTTATCCTTCGGAATATTCACGGAAACATAGTCGTCCTGATTCCACAGATCTTCGTCATCCACAATATAGTCTTCTTCCGATTTACTGCGAACGGTATAGCGATAATGGTCGCCCACATAGATGAAGGAGATAATATTTCCCGTAACAATACCTGCCTCGGCATCGTCACTGATTTCCGCACTGTCAGGTGTAAAAGAAGCTTCTACCTTTGCTCCCTCGACTATCTCTCCCTCTCCGAAAATTTCCTTCGGGTCCACAAACCACTCAAAATCAGCAAAAGAAACTCTCAATCCTTCGCCTTCCGCATATTCACCAACCACGCCTTCATAGTGGTTAATACTTGCATCATAAGGAATGATATGAATACTGTCCGGTGCAATGTTGATGCCAACCCTGCTGCCCGGTTCATAATATTTCAGGGAATGTACCTCTATCTCATTTTTCCCGGACAACACAACTACGATGTAGAAGGTTCCCTTAAAGTCGGAGGACAAAATCTCACCGGAAATCATCCCTTCGGATTCCGGCACAAGCTCTACATCCTCCGGTCTGACTACCGCATCGATGATTGTGCTTTTTTCATAGTCGTCCACACAGTCAAATACCCTTCCGCAGAATCTTGCCTTTCTGTTGCCGACCATCTCTCCCTTAAAAATATTACTCTCGCCGATAAAGTCTGCCACAAAAAGATTTCTGGGCTCATTGTAAATCTCCTCAGGAGTACCTGTCTGCTGGATCTCTCCGTCTGCCATAACCACAATCTTGTCGGACATGGTCAATGCCTCTTCCTGGTCATGGGTAACAAAAATAAAGGTAATGCCCAGCTTTTTGTGCATATTCTTCAGCTCAAGCTGCATCTCCTTACGCATTTTGTAATCCAGAGCGCTCAAAGGCTCATCTAACAGCAATACCTCCGGCTCGTTGACAATGGCTCTCGCAATGGCAATTCGCTGCTGCTGTCCGCCTGACAAGGTTTGTATGCTTCGCTTCTCGAAGCCCTCCAGGTCGACAATCTCCAAGGCATGCCTGACCTTCTCGTCCATGGTTTTCTTATCTATTTTTTTCAGCTTTAATCCGAAAGCCACATTGTCATATACGTTCAAATGAGGAAATAACGCATATTTCTGAAAAACAGTATTAATCGGTCTCTCATAAGGCGGAAGTTTACTGATATCCTCACCATTTAGCAGAATCTTACCCGACGTGGGAATCTCAAAGCCGCCAAGCATACGAAGAATCGTTGTTTTGCCGCAGCCGGAAGGCCCCAGCAAAGTGACAAATTCCCCTTTCTTCACCTCTAAATTGAAATCCTCCACCACCAATGTATCGCCATCAAAAACCTTCTTGATATGCTCAAATTGAATCAAATTAACGCCTGCGTTTTCCATAGCATGTTTCCTCTCTGTGTAAATTGCAAAAACCAACTAATTTTAGTATAGTGAATCAAGGACAAAACGCAAGTAAATTTTTCATGCGCTCGCAAACCTGCACTTCGTGCTTTACCGTCTGCTTCGCAGACAGTTTGCCCGTTATCGCGGCGAAAACCAAATGCCGCTTTCGGCGTCGCTTGGTTTTCCGCCCGCGTACATTGCATACTTCTCCAAGTCAACCTTTCCGTCTGTCACTTCTATGCCCTCTGCTTCCAGCAGCCCGGCCTGGGCACCGGCTCCTCCAAAGGCAAACTCTCCCGCCAATTCTCCCTTTGCATTAACAACCCGAAAACATGGAATATGCTCGGGATCCGGATTCTTATGAAGCGCATTTCCCACTGCCCTCGCCATCTTTTTATCCCCGGCCATTTCCGCTATTTGTCCATAGGTTGCCACGCGCCCTCTCGGAATTTTCTTAACCGCTTCATAAATTCGCTTCGAAGGACTGTCCGTGACTAAATCGTAGCTTTCCGCTATCATCCGTTTCACATCCTTATCCGGTATGGAACCGTTCAGGATAATGGTATTCCAGTGCTCCTTATTCTGGTGATATCCCGGCATCACTGCGTCATATGCATTTCTCCAAAAGTCTCTCCATTCAGGGTCAACCTTCACGTTCAGATTGATATATCCGTCTCTTTCATATGTCCAAAGAAAGGCCTTTCCGCTGCCCTTCACTCTGACCAGCTGCCAGTTCGGGTCATGAAAAGGTGCGTCCTGATAGGTCTCCGGGAATGACAGTGCGTATTTCAAGGCTTCTTCTCTTGTTTTCATATTCGTTCAACCCTCGCTAAAAGAAAAAAAAATAACTCCGTCAGTCTAATTGTGACCAGACGGGTTAGTTTTGTCAATCGGAATGTGCAGGTCAAGAATAGTTGTTCAAATACAAAACCCACTCATCATATATCTCCTCTGAACTCTTCCCAAATACTTGCCCATAATTTTCCGTCTCAATTAATTCTAAAACTTTACTCCAACCATATGTTGATTCCAAATATTCTATGTAGGTATTCGCAAATGTATATC
>JAEDMI010000004.1 GCA_016303085.1 Acetatifactor sp. | reverse complement strand
ATTGGTATTTTGGGTCAGTTCTTCTTTCAGCTCCATAGCCTTTCTGGTTTTTGGCGCATTTGTAAATAATGCATCAATGTGTTTTTGAATTTTTTCTTTCATTTTTCCCTCTCATTCTGCCGACTTAGCGGCTTACAGATATGTACAATTTTGTTGTGTTGTATTGTAACTGTGAAGCACAGGGTACAGAACAGTTACTCAATAGCTTATATTAAGAGCCGGTCTATTGTATTTTTGGCATCCTCCCAGTCCTTTTTGTAGGTTTCGTAGGCCTTTCGCCCTTCCCCGGTGATGGAATAGTAACGACGTCTGGCTCCCACGGTTTCATCTCCCCAGTAGGTGCGGATATACCCGGACTGTTCCAGACGGCGAAAGGCGGAATACAGGGTAGCTTCCTTTAATTCATACATATTGTTGGTCTTTTTCATGATATCCTTGTTAATCTGGTAACCATAACTGTCCTGCTCCAGAAGATGGGCAAGAATAATAGCTTCGGTATGCCCCCGTATAATGTCCGATGTGATCGACATGTGTATCCTCCTTTCCGATGATGCGGTTTCTGCTATCAACATACTACAATATACCTCACCTGACAAGGTATATATAAAAGTGAAATATATTAGTGCAGAGGGAGAAGAAAATATCGAAGCGGACTTGACAAATTTCATTGAATAGTCTATATTTGCAATATATTCAAAAAAGCTGTGACGAAGAGGAGTACTCATCGCCCCTTAAAAGAGAGAGTGGCTGTCCGCAAAATACGGATGCTGAGAGGCTGCTTGAAGGAAAGGATGAGGAAGGTAGCTTCCGAGCCGGAGAACCCAAAGCAGGAATTTCAGAACGGTAGTCTCGAGGAATTCTATAATCGCCGTAAGTTCTCACGATTTATCCACGTTATCGGATAGGACTTTGATAGAAGTCGCTTGAGGCAGCGGTCGTGAGGCCGGCTGTGAACAAAGGTGGTACCGCGTGAATGACGCCCTTTGCAAACCGGAAGGTTTGCAGAGGGTTTTTTTGCGCGCATAAGCAGAGTCAGAAGTTCTTCCGGACAGATGTCATGCTTGAATGAGCAGATGTCCGAAAGGGCTTATGACGAGCAACGCGAACGAGAAAAGCAAAGCTTTTCGAGTCTGCTTGTGCGGGCGCCGCATCACCGAGAAGCATCAGCCTCGAGGGACGTGCATCACCGGCGTCAATGAAGAAAGGAGCAAACATGAGCAAAGAACTGGCAAAAACCTATGACCCCAGCGGCATAGAAGACAGACTGTACCAAAAATGGCTGGATAAAAAATATTTCCACGCTGAGGTGGATCACTCCAAGACACCTTTTACCATTGTGATTCCGCCCCCAAATATCACGGGACAGCTGCATATGGGGCATGCACTGGATAACACCATGCAGGATATTTTGATTCGTTTCAAGAGAATGCAGGGCTACAATGCTCTTTGGCAACCGGGAACCGACCATGCTTCGATCGCAACCGAGGTAAAAATTATCGAGAAGCTGAAGGAACAGGGCATCGATAAGCATGACCTGGGCCGGGAAAAGTTTCTGGAGAGAGCATGGGAGTGGAAGAAGGAATACGGCGGACGCATCATTTCCCAGTTAAAGAAGATGGGTTCCTCATGCGATTGGGACAGAGAGCGTTTCACCATGGATGAGGGTTGCAACAAGGCTGTTACGGAAGTTTTTGTAAAGATGCATGAGAAAGGTTACATCTACAAGGGCTCCCGTATTATCAACTGGTGTCCTGTTTGTAACACCTCCATCTCCGATGCGGAGGTGGAGTATCAGGAGCAGGCCGGTCATTTCTGGCATATTAAGTACCCCATCCTGAACGATGACGGTACCCCCAGCACCACGGAATTCCTGACCTTTGCCACTACTCGCCCCGAAACCATGCTGGGCGATACCGCTGTGGCCATTCATCCCGATGATGAGAGATATCAGCATCTCATCGGCAAGAGCGTAATGCTTCCCATTGTAAACAGGGTGATTCCCATTGTGACGGACACTTATGTAGACAGAGAGTTCGGTACAGGTGTGGTAAAGATTACCCCCGCCCATGACCCTAACGACTTCGAAGTGGGTAAGAGACATAACCTGCCCATTATTAACGTGATGAACGATGATGCCACCATCAACGAGAATGGCGGTAAATACGCAGGCATGGACCGCTATGAGGCGAGAAAAGCCATCGTGGAGGAGCTTGACAGACAGGGTCTGTTGGTGAAGATTGAGGATTACAGTCACAACGTAGGAACACATGACCGCTGCAAGACTACCATTGAACCTTTGGTAAAGGAACAGTGGTTTGTGAAGATGGATGAGCTGATTAAGCCTGCCGTAGAGGCTGTAAAGAACGGTGAAATCAAGCTGATTCCCGAGCGCATGGAGAAAACCTATTTCAACTGGACCGACAATATCCGCGACTGGTGTATCAGCCGCCAGCTTTGGTGGGGACATCGGATTCCCGCGTACTACTGCGATGAGTGTAAGGAGGTTGTAGTTGCAAAGGAAGAGCCAAAAGTATGTCCCAAGTGCGGTTGCGCTCATTTTACTCAGGATCCCGATACCCTGGACACCTGGTTCTCCTCCGCCCTCTGGCCTTTTGAGACACTGGGCTGGCCGGAGCAGACCGAGGATTTGAAATATTTCTATCCCACGGATGTATTGGTGACGGGCTATGACATCATTTTCTTCTGGGTTATCAGGATGATTTTTTCCGGCTATGAGCAGATGGGAGAAAAGCCCTTTAAGACGGTACTGTTCCACGGATTGGTGAGAGACAGCCAGGGCAGGAAGATGTCAAAGTCTCTGGGTAATGGTATCGACCCGCTGGAGATTATCGATAAATACGGTGCTGATGCCCTGAGACTGACGCTGATTACCGGAAATGCCCCCGGAAATGACATGCGTTTTTACTACGAAAGAGTGGAAAACAGCCGTAACTTTGCCAACAAGGTGTGGAATGCTTCCCGTTTCATTATGATGAACATGGAGGACAAAGACGTAACGGAGCCTGCTGCAGGAGATTTGCAGCCTGTAGATAAGTGGATTCTGTCCAGACTCAATACCCTGGTGAAGGACGTCACCGACAATATGGAGAACTTTGAACTGGGTATTGCCGTTCAGAAGGTTTACGACTTTATCTGGGATGAGTTCTGCGATTGGTACATTGAGATGGTAAAGCCCCGTCTGTATAGCACTGACGATGCAGTCAGCCAAAACGCCGCTCTTTGGACACTAAAGACGGTACTCATCGATGCTCTGAAACTGCTGCACCCCTACATGCCCTTTATCACCGAGGAAATCTTCTGCACTTTGCAGAGTGAAGAAGAGTCCATCATGATAAGCAGGTGGCCGGAGTACAGTGAGAACCGCAATTTTGCAAAGGAAGAGAAGGACATTGAAATCATCAAGGAGGCTGTGCGCGGAATCCGTAATGTGAGAACAGAGATGAATGTAGCACCCAGCCGCAAGGCAAGCGTTTTCGTTGTCAGCGGGGAGGAAGACATTCTGAACACCTTCACCGAAGGTAAGCTGTTCTTTGCTTCCCTTGCATATGCAAACGAGGTTACAACGGTCAATGAGTTGACCGGGCAGAAGGATAAAGCGGGCATTCCCGACGATGCCGTATCTGTTGTGATTCCCGGTGCCACACTGTATATCCCTTTTGCGGAACTGGTTGACATTGCACAGGAGATAGAGCGTTTGAAAAAGGAACAGAAGCGTCTGGAGGGCGAACTGGCCCGTGTAAACGGTATGCTTTCCAACGAGAAATTTATCTCCAAGGCTCCCGAAGCAAAGATTGCGGAGGAGAAGGAGAAACTTGCGAAATATACACAGATGATGGAGCAGGTGAAAACAAGATTGGAGCAGCTGGCTTAAAGCTGCTCCTTCCCTCCGGGGAATACATGTGCCCGAAACTATTGAGTTATGGGTGGAATGCTTCGGCCAACTATACTTATGAAGCCGATAGCAGGGAGAATTACATTGAAAAAGAAAATAATTGCTTCTTTTGAGGAGGCTGAAGAATATATCAATAATACCCCCCGCTTTACGACGAAGAATACCATGGAGGATACCAAAGCTTTTCTTCACCGTCTGGGGGAGCCGGACAAAAAAATGCGGATTATTCACGTGGCCGGAACCAATGGCAAGGGCTCTGTCTGTGCATACATGCGCTATATTTTGGAGGCGGCGGGTTACAGAGTTGCTCTCTTTACCTCGCCGCATCTGGTGGATATCCGGGAACGGTTTGTGATAGGGGGAGAGATGATTTCCCGCGAAGATTTTCTGCGGGGCTTTCTGCGTATCTATGATATGCTGGACTGGGATGCCCTGGAACGAGGGGAAAAGGCTTATCATCCTACCTACTTTGAGTTTCTTTTTTTTATCGCCATGGTACTTTTCCCCGAGAAAAAACCTGATTTCTGTATTCTGGAGACCGGGCTGGGGGGCAGGCTGGATGCCACAAACTCCGTATCCCGCAAAGAACTTGCGGTAATTACCCATATCAGCCTGGACCATGTGGAGTATCTGGGGGATACCGTGGAAAAAATTGCGGGAGAAAAGGCCGGAATTATGCAAGATAATTCTGCAGTTGTCTACTGGGATACCTGTCCGGAGACAAGCCGTGTATTTGAGAGACATGCGGCGGAACTTGGCATACCGGCACATTCTGTGTCGAATAGTGACTATCGGTTCTTAAGTTTTCATAATAAAAGCATTGATTTTTCGGTGTACACTAGGTATTATAGTTATATTAGACTTACCTTGCACACGATTGCTGCATACCAGATGGAAAATGCCACACTGGCGGTGCGTGCTCTGGAAGAACTGGATCACGGGCAGACCGTGAAACCGGAGCATATCAGCCGTGGAATCGCTGACTGTCTCTGGGCAGGAAGAATGGAAGAAGTACTTCCGGAAGTTTATGTGGACGGAGCACACAACGAGGATGGTATCCGTGCTTTTCTGGAGACGGTGGAAGCAGACGGACATGAGGGCTCCAGAGTGCTCTTGTTCAGCGTTGTTAAGGATAAGGATTATGAGCGCATGGCGGAAGAACTGGTGAAGTCCGGACTCTTCCGAAGAGTGTTGATTGCGCATATGCAGTCGGGTCGGGGTCTGGAACTTGAGAACTTAAGGAAGTTGTTTGAAAGATATCCCGACTGCGAATATTGTTTCTACGAAAATGTAACTGCAGCCTTTCGGGAGCTGTTACGGAACCGGATGCCGGAGGAGCGCGCATATATTGCGGGCAGCCTGTATCTGGCAGGTGAGATAAAGGAGCTGCTAAGAAATGATAAATTTTGAGGAAGAGCTGAAAAAATTTCATCCCAGCCTTGAGGTGGAGGATGCGGAGGATGCCATTTACAATCAGGATTTGACAGACATGGCTGATTTACTCGTAAAAATGATAAAAGAGTCCGAAGAGAAGTCGGAAGAGGTGTAAAAATGTTTTGCTATAACTGCGGATGCAATCTATCGGAGCATGACTTTTGCACCGCCTGCGGAGCGGACGTATCTCTGTACAAAAAAATCATGTATGTCTCCAACATGTATTACAACGACGGTCTGGAGAAGGCCGGAGTCAGAGATTTGACCGGTGCAATTACCAGCTTGCGACAGAGTTTGAAGTTTAACAAGAATCATATTGAGGCCCGCAATCTGCTGGGGCTCGTGTACTTTGAGACAGGTGAAGTGGTGGCGGCACTCAGCGAGTGGGTCATCAGTAAGAATCTGCGCCCCGAAAAAAATATTGCGGACGATTACATCCAGAGGTTGCAATCTAATTCGGCAAGGCTGGATTCCATCAATCAGACGATTAAGAAATACAATCAGGCCTATACTTATTGCGTACAGGACAGCAAGGATTTGGCAATTATCCAGCTGAAGAAGGTACTCTCTTTGAATCCCCGGTTTATCCGTGCTCATCAGCTGCTGGCACTGCTCTACATGGACAGTGAGCAGTGGGAGCGTGCGGAACGGGAACTTCATAAGTGTATGGATATCGACAGAAACAATACTCTGACCCTTCGCTATCTGAAGGAAGTGGAACTGATGCTGGTTCCCGACGAAAACGTGAAGCAGACCACGGGTAAGCGCAAGAAGGAAGAATCCGTGCGCTATGTCAGCGACAATGAGATGATTATCCAGCCGCTGAATGTGAAGGAACCGAAAAACAACGGAGTATCCACCTTGGTAAACATCGGTATCGGTCTTGTTATCGGTCTGGCAGCCACCTATTTTCTTATGGTACCGGCGGCACAGTCCAACGCAAATGCAGAAGCCCAGAAAAAAATTGCGGAAATCAGCAATCAGTCGGATTCCAAAACAGTGCGTATTCAGGAACTGGAGAGCGAGTCGGAGAAACTGAGAGCCCGGATGGAACAACTGGAGAGCCAGGTGGAAGGCTTTGTGGGAGCGGGCGGAACCATGCAGACCTTTGACAGTCTGCTGACGGCAGCGGCCGATTATCTTGTGAATCAGGACAAGATAACCACGGCAGCGGATTTGGAGAGTATTGCACAAGCCGTGAATATCGATGAGACCTCGGAGGGATTTCAGGCGCTGTACCGCACTTTGCTGGATACAATCGGGCCGGAACTGTCCGTAACCTATTATGAGGAGGCAATGGCATTCTTCCGCCAGGGAGATTACGGGGCAGCTGTGGAATCCTTTGACAGAGCGGTATATTATGATGCCTCAAATGAAGACGCATTGTTTAATCTGGCTCGTTCTTACCACAAAAACGGCGATGCTGAAGAGGCAATAGAAACATATCAGAAACTGCTGGAACTTTTCCCCGACTCAGCCAGAAAGAGAGACGCAAAGCGATATCTCGAGGAACTCGGTGTAACCGTGGAGTAGGAAAAATACAAACAGATATTCAGTGAGATACGAAGGAAGAACCTATAGAAATATAGGTTCTTTTTCTGTGCATACGAATAAGCAGAGTCAGGAAAGGAAGTAAAGCTATGGAACAGATTACCACAGAAGATTTTCAAATTATCGATAATTGTCTGATGATAAAGCTGCCGGAGGAGGTTGACCATCACGGTGCAGGTTTTATTTGTGAAAATGCGGACAGGCTCCTGTGTAGGAAAGAAGTCTGCAACGTGGTTTTTGATTTTGAAAATACACGTTTTATGGATTCTTCCGGAATCGGAATCATTATGGGCAGATATCGGAAAATATCCTGTTTCGGGGGGCGTATCTATATCATTCATGCCGACAGGCAAATCAGGAGAATTTTGAGCATATCAGGCTTGGAGAGAATTGTGGAGGTACTGGAATCATGAGAAACGAGATGGAAATCACATTTGATGCAATTTCTGACAATGAAGGCTTTGCCAGGGTGGCGGTATCTGCTTTTGTGGCAAACCTGAATCCTACCCTGGAGGAACTGGCGGATATCAAGACGGCAGTGTCCGAAGCGGTGACAAACTCTATTATCCATGGCTATGAGAATCTGTACGGCTATGGGGGAGTCAAGGGACAAACTGCTCAGAGGGGGCAGGTTAACCCCGGAAAGGTAAAGCTGTATTGCCTGCTGGAGGATGATATATTACATATTCAGGTCACGGACAACGGGAAGGGTATCGGAAATGTGGAGCAGGCCATGGAGCCTCTCTTTACCACGAAGCCGGAGCTGGAGCGCTCGGGTATGGGCTTTGCTTTTATGGAGGCCTTTATGGATGATCTGGAGGTGGAGAGCGAGCCGGGTAAAGGAACAACGGTGCGCATGAAAAAGAAGATGGAAGCCGGTGCCTGGATTGACAGAGAGGACTAAAGCATGGAGGAAACGTCAGTACTGATTGCAAAGTCACAGGCAGGAGAAAAGGATGCAAGAGAGGTACTGATAGAAAAAAATCTGGGTTTGGTGCATCATATTGTGCGCCGTTTTGTGGGAAGAGGATATGACCCGGAGGATTTATTTCAGATAGGAACCATCGGGCTTATGAAAGCAATTGACAAGTTTGACCTGAATCTGGGACTGCAGTTTTCCACCTATGCCGTGCCTATGATTACAGGGGAGATTAAGCGCTTTTTAAGGGATGACGGGCCTGTGAAGGTGTCCAGAACCATCAAGGAAAACGGCTTGAAAGTAAAGCTGGCAAGGCAGAAGCTACAGGCGGGAAAAGGGCGTGAGCCGACTTTACAGGAAATCATGGAAGCTACGGGGTTGTCTTCTGAGGATGTAGTGATGGCAATGGAGGCATCCATCGAGGTGGAGTCCATCTATAGCGCGGTTTATCAGGATGACGGCAGCGAAGTTTATCTGGTGGACAAGGTGGTTCGGGGAGCCAACGGCAGTGTGGGCAGCAGCATGGTGGGGGTCTTTGGCTGCGAGGACACAGAGAAGGAGCAGCTTCTGAACCATATGCTTTTAAAACAATTGCTGGACACTCTGGAGCCGGCAGAGAGAGAGTTAATTTCCATGCGATATTTCCAGAACAAGACCCAGATGGAGATAGCGTCTCTTCTGGGTGTCAGCCAGGTCCAGGTCAGCAGACTGGAGAAAAAAATACTGCTGAGGCTCAGAGAGCGTGCGGGGGCCTGATTGCTTAAGATTTTATAAAAAGTAATATTTACCGCTTTTCCTATTCCCTGTTTTCGGTTAAGATAAAGATAAGGCGGTGAAGAAGCTGAATCGTTACAATTCACAGGAAAAACATATATATGTTAAGAAAGTACAAATTGAAGTGAAACAGGAGAAGCGGATGAATACATATGGAGACAGAGAGGAAAAGATAAGGGCAGCAGCCAGACGGAAAAGAAGAAACAATTCTACTGTAAAAGTGGTTTTTGCCATGTTGGGATGTCTTGTGCTGCTGGTAGCGGTTATGTACGGCGGACTGACGTTGATTGACAGATATGTGCACCGGAACCAGGATGATGTGCCTGCCATGGCTGACGCTATACAGAATCAACCGCAGGATTCGGTGGATGTTGTCTCTGATGCAGTAGTTTATTCTCAGGAGGAGCTGGATGCAAAAATTGCCGAGGCGGTGCTGGCGGCACAGAACCTGGAGGCGGACCGTGTATTGGAGGGCATTAAGACGTCTCTTTCCGAAGGCACCACAACCGTAGAGACCCTGCGGCCTTATTATCCGGACGACATTGTGGTAGTCAGCGGAGGAAAATTTCACTTTGTACCCATCAACAGGGAACTGGAGCTGAACACTCTGGATAAAGCCAACCTGAATATATTGGAAAGCGGAGAGTTTCAGTATCTGACGGACGGTCAGGTCATATCCCACAAGGGAATTGATGTGTCCAGTCATCAGGGAAATATCGACTGGAATCTGGTTGCTCAGGACGGTGTGGAGTTTGCCATTATCAGAGTGGGCTATCGCGGTTATGGCAGCGAGGGCAGGCTGGTGGTGGACGAAAAGTTTGAAGATAACATAAAGGGCGCCAAGGCAGCGGGCATTAAGGTTGGAGTCTATTTCTTCAGCCAGGCAATCAATGAGACGGAGCTGTTGGAGGAGGCAAATCTGGTTCTGGAGCAGATAGCGCCCTATTCCATCGAATGTCCCGTTGTATATGATGTGGAGAAAACCAGCGCTGCAGGGCGTATGAATGCCATATCCGTGGAGGACAGAACGCATCTTACACAGCTCTTCTGTCAGACCATAGAGAATTCCGGTTATAAACCCATGATTTATCACAACACGGAGATGGGGGCACTGTTAATCAACATAGCTGAACTGGAAAATTACGATAAATGGTATGCTTCTTACAGCGACCAAATGTTTTATCCTTACGAGTACAAGATTTGGCAATATTCGGACAAAGGAAAGATTCAGGGAATTAGCACGGATGTGGACTTAAATATCAGCTTTGCTCCGATATGGGAATAAATAAAGAATTGTTTGCTAATTAAAACAAAGGGGTGAATCTTCGGATTTGCTCCTTTTTTTGTTCCTTGTTCCGCGTTTTTTCGGCATTTACCTGTTTTACGGTGTCGGGCACCAAAATATCGTTTTCCCGCTTGACAATGTTTGAAGATGGGGTTATAAATAAAACGAATGTTATGTAACAAATGTTTTACATTGCAAGAGATATTTATGAAGACATATAAAAAAGAGGATATTTATTATGCCGCCAAAACCAAAATGTACAAAGGAAGAAATAGTGGAAGCAGCATATTCCCTCATGGAAAAGATGGGATTGGAGTTTGTTACCGCAAGAGATATCGGAAAGAAATTAAACACAACAACAACGCCGATTTTTACATATTTTGCCGGCATGGACGAATTGAAGGAAGCAGTGTATCAAAAGGCCCTAACGGAAAGTTCGGCATATATAAAGGAATGTACTCATTATATGCCGGCTTTTAAGGAGTTTGGGATGAGATGGATCAGGTATGCATATGAGCATCCAAATGTATATAAGCTGGTATATATGATGGAAGGAATTTCCAAACCAACAATCGGATTTATTAACAAGGATTTTGTGGATATGCTGCAACCAATGACAGAGGAAGTGCGCTACAATTTTCATTTATCTGAAGAAGATGCAAGTATCTTGGTAAACGAAATGTGTATACATGCTCAGGGAATTGCTGCGCTATGCGTACAAAATGCTGCGAATTATGATGAAAAACAAATCAGCGAATCTCTTGGCCAGGTTTGCTTATCCCTTGTTATGGGATTTTGGATTAAAAACAATTCGCTGGATATGAATGTGGCGCAGAAGATGCTTTTGTGCACGGGAAACTTGCCAAAACGCATATCTGAGGAGAATTGAGAGGAATCATTCCGAAATAGCCAAGGTATTGAAGTGTAGCCGGTTTTGCATAAGTATATGGCATATGAGGCATTAAGAAGATGCGATATATTACGTTCCTAAGAGGGGGCAATATAAGCGGCAATGTCTTGTTTTCATCCCCCGGTGACAATGATGCAGAGATAAAAGAGTAAATTGAAACTGACCATACAAACTGCGAATACGGTCAGGAGGATGTGTAAGTAGAGATGTAAATGATTTCGATTATGATGGGAGAATGATGTATATGATGATGAAAACAAACTCAGAGCGTAAAAAAAAGAAATCAAGATATCAGATTGCAAGAAGATGGTTAATTTTTTGGACATTGTTTATCGGTATTGGCGCTGTGGCAGGTGCAACGGGAATGCTTGCCGATCCAAGCGGCAAAGCTATGGGAATGGATGGAATGCTTCCGTATTTTCAGGTACTGCCATTGGCTGATATTCTGTATCAGGATTACGTGTTTCCGGGATTTGCCCTCCTTGTGGTCAACGGTCTCACAAACCTGACAGCAGCGATACTTCTCTTTCTGAAGAAGAAATCCGGTGTTGTGCTCGGCGGTGTGTTCGGTGTGACTCTGATGCTGTGGATTTGCATTCAGTTTTATATGTTCCCCCTGAATTTTATGTCAACGATTTACTTTGTTTTCGGTTTTTGTCAGGCATGCACAGGTTATGCAGCATGGATTTTCGGGAAACAGGAGGAATTCACCGTCGATATTTCAGACTATCCGAATATCGGGACAAACAGCAAACGGCTGGTGGTGTTCTTCTCCAGAATGGGATATGTTAAGAAACAGGCATATGAGGTGGCAAATGCCACAGGCGCTGATGTATATGAGCTAAAAGCCACCGAAGATACGGCGGGTACTACCGGATTTTGGTGGTGCGGTCGCTTCGGAATGCACAGATGGAGCATGCCGGTTGCACCAATCGAAGCGGACCTTACATCCTATGAGCACGTGACAATCTGCACTCCCATATGGGTGTTTTCTCTTGCTTCACCGGTGCGGGAGTTTTGCAGGCAGGCTTCCGGAAAAATTAAAGAGGCGGATTACATACTGGTTCATCATACAAGAGGAAAATATAAAAGTGTTGCAGAGGAGATGGATAATCTGTTAGGCATTACCCGCAGTGCAAACATAAGTGTGCAGTGCAAAACAGGAGAGTTTAGAAGCTGTGAATGAAAATGTGGAAAGGGAAATTTTCATGAAGGAAATCGATAAAATGCTCGCGGCGCAATTTGCGCTGGATTATCATTGCAAACCGGAAGACTTTTTTAATTCGGATACACTTGTGACAGAGTTTGCATTGCATCCTCATGCCCGAAAGAGAGCCGAGAACGGAATACTATCCATCTTGTCGTATCACGGGAAACTGGTCATCACCAGCGCCCCCGAACTGAAAACATGGTGTGAGGAAACGCTTGCAAAGCACATATCTGCACAATGGGGCTTTGAGGCGGGCAGTTTAATCAGCATTGACAGGAAGCTGTCGGAATACGGATACGGAATTAACCAGGCACATATTTTCTTTGCGCCGCGTTTCCCTGTTCCTAATGCGGAATATCCGGTAAAAATACTTGGCAAAGAAGAAATTGCTGCATTGGAATCGGATGAGCGTATTGATGAAGCGTTTCTTTTTGAGGATTACAACGAGGATGTTCTGGGAGCGGCATGTTATGATGTAAACGGCGAGCTGCTTGCCGTTTCAGGCGCAACGGCCAACAGTGATCTGATGTGGGAAATAGGTGTAAATTCCTTTGCAGAAGGAAAAGGGTATGCAAAAGCCACGCTTGCTGCGCTGACAGATGAGATTCTAAAGTTGGGGAAAGTGCCTTTCTACGGCACGGCATTTTCGCATCTTGCTTCTCAGAATCTTGCTTTGAGGGTTGGGTTTGTTCCGACTTTTGTCGAACTGACAACAACTAAATTGAATTGAGAATGTGATGGAGCAGGAATTATCAGAGCCGAAGAAAGGTTAAGAAGTCAAAAAGCCGGACAAATGATGGCAGAAATAATCGGGAACGTCATTCAATAGGCACGGCGATACAGTATATCGAGGAGCATATCACTGATGAACTCACAGTCCAAGTGATTGCAGACCCTTTTGAAGCAGGTAAAGAAATACCGGAAGGATTTGTGACGAGAACGATACCTGAGTTTACGTGGGCAATATTTCCCTGTATAGGTGCAATGCCCAATGCGCTGCAGGGTGTAAACTACTATTGTGAAATTTGGATTCCGGTTGCTTACTAAGTTTTATTGCGGTATGCCCCGGGCGGCATTCCGGTTTGCTGCCGGAAGGTACGGGAAAAATGAGCGTAGCTGGAATAACCGGTCATAATCTGAGCCTGGGTGATGGTATAGCCTTCCTGAAGAAGCTGCTTCGCCCGGGCTATTTTTTGCAAAGTGATATAGCTTCCCACGGTAGAGTTGGTATGTTTTTTAAAAATACGGGAAATATAGTCCGGGCTTAAATAGAAATGCTCGGATAACTCCTGCAAGGTTACATTTTTGTCGGTATGTTCATTCAGATAGCGGATGATGTCACTTACCGTCTGCTGTGTGGTGGAGGTCTTGATTCCTTTGTCGTTACCTGTGCGGTATTGATACACGGTTTTATTGATTTGAGACATACACCGAAAAAAGCCCGACAGCTTATCGAAGAAGTCAGATTCACTTAAGGACAGTAACTCTTCAAAACTCTGCTTCAGCCTGCCCAATACAGACGGTGACAGCGGAAGAAGCAGAGGCATTTCAGTCTTTTTCAGATATTCATATACGGAATCTCCGTTTAAAAGAACAGAATCCAACCATGAGAGGTTGACAGACAGGATATAGCGGTCATAGACTTCATCCGTCCGGTCAAACAGCCGGTGAACACAAAAAGGCGGAATAATGATGAGTGTTCCCGGTAAGGCAGTCACTACTCTGCTGCCCAAGAGTATGTTGGGCAGAGAGGAGAGATTCAGATAGATTTCCACCGAATCATGAATATGAGGGGGAATCAAACTGTCGCACATATTTTTCCTGTGGACAAGATCATAGTTATATTTTGCTTCTAAATAAATAGTTGGGTTTTCCATATAATTCATCTCCATACCATTAATGTAACGGTTATCTGTCTTCAAGTCAACGAATTTAGGTCGGAATTTATCATATATAGGTAGGAAATATGTATATAATTTTGCGTGGGAAAGAAATATAATAAAGAAAGGAAGGCTGTAGAGGGGATAGAGAAATTGAAAAGAAGAGTGGCATTGGTAGGATGCGGAAATATTGCAAATGTCCATGCAGCATTGCTGAGCGGCATGGAGAATGTGGAACTGTGTGCATTTGCAGACTGTCGTAAGGAGAGAGCCATAAATTTTGCAGAAAGATATGGGAAAGGTGTGGCGAGAGCATACGAGAGTTTGGAAGAGTTGCTGGTTTCGGAAAAGCCGGATGTGATACATATTTGCACACCCCATTTTCTACATGTCCCTATGGCGGTAAAAGCATTGGATAGCGGATGTGCTGTATTTATGGAAAAGCCCCCTGCTATGACAATGGAACAATTTGAACAACTGAAAGAAGCATACGGCAGAAATAATAATTATCTTGGCGTCTGTTTTCAGAATAGATACAATGCTTCTACAAGAAAAATGGATGAATTGCTTGGGGAAGGACGACTTGGAGAGGTGAAGGGTGGAAGAGCCTTTGTTACTTGGAACAGAGAGGCAGAGTACTACGGATACAGCGACTGGAGAGGTAAACTCAGTACAGAAGGTGGAGGTGTCCTGATCAACCAATCCATACACACCTTGGATTTACTTTTGCACTGGATGGGAGAACCGGAAGATGTGGAAGCTTCTGCATGTAATCACCACCTGAATGGAGTTGTGGAGGTAGAGGACACCATTGAGATTTTTTTGAGATTTCCCGGCGGAAAGAGAGTCTGTTTTTATGCGACAACGGCCTACGTATCTGATTCGCCGGTTTTGTTGGAATTGGAGTGTGCAAGAGGTCGAATTCGTTTGGAGGAGGAAAAGATTTCGGTAAAATATAGTGACGGTGAAGAAGAAATCTATTTCTTAAAGGCAGGGGATATTCCGGGTAAATCTTACTGGGGAAGCGGACATGCAGCCTGCATTACCGATTTTTACAGATGCCTGGAAAGCGGAACAGAATATATGAATAATCTTTCATCGGTAGAAAACACGATGAGGGTTATGAGCAAGGCTTATGAGAGAGCAGGAGTATACAAAGAATAAATGTACAGGGAGGAAAGAACTATGGAACAGGTCAGGTTGGGAGTTATCGGCATCGGAGGAATGGGCACCAATCATGTCAGAAGTATTATGGAGGGAAAGATACCTGAGCTTAAGCTGACAGCGGTGGCGGATATTCGGGAAACGCGGAGAACGTGGGCTGAGGAAGAACTTCCACCGGAAATCAGTGTGTTTTGTGACGGTAAGGAGCTGATTGACAGCGGAACCTGTGATGCGGTGTTGATTGCCACGCCACACTATATTCATCCGGAGCTTGTAATTTATGCACTGGAGCATGGATTGCATGCAATCAGCGAGAAACCCGCAGGAGTTTATACAAAGCAGGTGCGGGAGATGAATGAGGCAGCACAGAAATCGGATAAGGTTTTTGCCATTATGCTTAATCAGCGAACCAACTGCGTTTACCGAAAGATGCATGATATGATAGCAAGCGGTGAGTTGGGGGAAATCAAGCGTGTGAACTGGATTATCACAGATTGGTATCGAACACAGAGTTATTATGATGCGGCAGACTGGAAGGCAACCTGGGACGGAGAAGGCGGAGGCGTATTGTTGAATCAATGCCCTCACCAGCTGGATTTGATACAATGGCTGTGTGGTATGCCTGTAAGAGTCAGAGCCTTCTGCCACGAGGGGAAATGGCATGATATTGAGGTGGAGGACGACGTGACGGCTTATCTCGAGTATGAAAACGGTGCTACAGGAGTTTTTGTCACCACCACAGCTGATGCCCCGGGAACAAACCGTCTGGAGATTACTCTGGAGATGGGAAAACTGGTGTGTGAGAAAGGGAAACTGATGCTGTACCGGCTGGAGGAAAATGAGAGAACTTTCTGCAAAACCTCTAAGGAGGGATTTGCACAACCGAGATGTACAGTGGAAGAGGTTGAGACGGACGGTCAGAATGAGCAGCATATCGGGGTGCTGAAAGCCTTTGCCGGAAAAATCCTGCACGGAACACCGCTGGTGGCGGAGGGAACAGAGGGAATCAGGGGCTTGACCTTGTCCAATGCCATGCATTTATCTGCATGGCTCGACAGAATGGTGGAAATTCCTTTTGATGAAGACCTATTCCTGAATGAACTGAACAAAAAGCGGGCTGTATCAAAGAAAAAGACAGGCAGCGGGGTGGTGTTTGATACCACAGGAACCTATTAAGGAGGGCTTGGTATGTTTGAGAGCATTGTGTTGACAGGCTTTGCGGATGAGATTGATGCGTTGCTGGATTATCAAATCCGTGTGTTGAAGAAGTTACACATGAATCATATTGAAATGCGGGGAGTGGACGGAAGGAGCTTCGTAGATTACTCAGAGGCTGAGGCAAGGGAGATAAGGAAACGCCTGGATGATAACGGTATTTCACTTTCTGCCATCGGTTCTCCTTTGGGAAAAATAAAGATAACGGATGATTTTGCACCACACATGGAGTTATATAAGCATACGGTAGAATTAGCGCACATTATGGGTACGCCGAATATCCGTATGTTCAGCTTTTACGGAGCGGATGGGAAGCCTGCAACGGCATACCGCGATGAGGTTATGAACCGACTGGGGCAGTTTGCGGATTATGCAGCTGCTAATGAGGTTGTACTTTTGCATGAAAATGAAAAAGGAATATACGGGGAGATGGCAGATGGCTGTCTGGATATTATGCAGCAGTTTTACGGAGACCATTTTAAGGCTGTGTTTGATTTTGCCAATTTTGTACAGGCACGTCAGGATACACTGGAGGCTTATGAAATGCTAAAGCCCTATATTGCCTATATCCACGTAAAGGATGCACTTTGGAAAGACGGAAGTGTTGTTCCTGCCGGGTACGGGGACGGCAACGTGAAGGAAATTTTGAAAAAACTGAAATCTGAAGGCTACAAGGGCTACCTTTCTCTGGAACCGCATCTTACAGAGTTTGTCGGTTTTTCTGCCTTGGAGGAGAATGGCAAAACCGCAGGAAAGCTGTCCGGAGAGGAAGCATTTACGTTGGCGCATGATTCGTTGATAAAGGTATTGAATCTTGTGTAAAATTATGATTGGTGTCTGTTGAAGATTTGTTGCTGGATTCATTGGAACTGCAAAAGAAATAATCTTTGGATTCTGTGAAACGGTATGCAGGAGCGTGAAAAAATATGAGAAAGCACCAAATGATGCAGTGATTGTATCATCCGGTGCTTTGCCAAGATTAAAGTAGAAGATAGCTTACGGAGCAGGGCGGTGCCACAAAGGTGCCGCCTTCTTTTTTTGCAGCGGCGGAAGTACCGGCAGAGGAAGAAGCTTCAACAGCCGGGGATACTGCCTGATAGGAGTAGATGACTTTTCCTGCGGGCAGATCACTGTCAAAGCGGGATTCTTTTGCGGAAGGATTGATAATGACCAGAATCCTTTCGGTGTCCGCACTTCTGACATAAGCCAGAGGATAGGTATTTTCTTCGGCATATATAAATTCGATTTCACCCTTACTCTGTAGCGCAGGGTGGGACTGTCTTACGGCAATCTGCTTCCTGATTTCGTGGTAGAGAGAGTTTTTGTCTGCCATCTGGGCTTCTACAGTAGGACGGTCTGCGGCATCGTCCTGTCTGATGTACAGTTTCTCCCGGGCTGCGCTGCTGAAACCGTTGTTTGCAGTACTGTCCCACTGCATGGGTGAACGGGAGCCGGTGCGGCCATAGCCGCCCTCCACAGAGGTCAGTCCCTCCACATAGCGCATACCGATTTCGTCTCCGTAGTAAATAAAAGGAGCGCCGGGCATGGAGAGCAGGAAACCGAAGGCGATTTTCATTTCTTCCTGACTTAACAGGCGGGCCATTCTGTCCATATCATGATTGCCGGAGGGAATGCAGATTAATCCTTTGTGCTCCGACTTTTCATAGTTTTCCTTATATTTTTCTGCAAATGCGTGCGCGTCACCCTTTCCTTCAGAGGAGAAGAAGGGATGCCCGCAACGGAACAAATCATTGTAGTGAGAGGAACCGAAGTGCAGCAGGAAATCCATGTGGAAGCCGCCCTGCAGGGACTTGTCCGGCTCGCCCCATTCGGATACAAAGGCGGCTTCGGGGAACTCTCTGTCCAAAAAGGCGCGCACCTTTTTCCAGAGGGCAATGGTACCTTTACTCTCCTCATCGTTCTTTACCAGTGAACCTGCCATATCTACCCGGAAGCCGTCACAGCCCATGGAAAGCCAGAAGCGGATGACATCCATCATGGCATGAAATGTTGCCTGTGGCCCCTCATCCTCGGGGGATTGCTGCCAGGGCTTTGTAATCTTGTAGAAGCCGTAATTCAGAGCAGGCTGCATGGAAAAGAAATTCAGTGCAACAGCGCCGTCCCTGGGAGAAATACCCCGAAGACAGCCCATGTTTTCCGGAGATTCCCAGACATTGTCTGTCCAGATATATCTGTCTGTGTACTCATTTCTTTCTGCCTTCATGGATTCCTGAAACCATCTGTGTTCCACAGAGGTATGTCCCGGCACCAAATCCAGCAGTACATGCATTCCACGGCTGTGCGCTTCGGCGAAGAGCTGTTTTAGGTCCTCGTTAGTGCCGTATCTTGGGGCTACGGTGTAATAGTCTGCCACATCATATCCTGCATCACCGAAGGGAGACTGGAAGCAGGGATTAATCCATAAAGCGTTACAGCCCAGTTCCCGGATGTAGTCCAGTCTGCGGATGATTCCCTGAAAATCACCGATTCCGTCCGCATTTGTGTCCTGAAAGGACTGGGGATAGATTTCATAAAAAATTGCATTGTCAAGCCATTTTGCCATAGTGTTTACCTCCTTTGCTGTGAAAACGATTTCCGAATATCTCTATCATAGAAGAGAAACAGAAAATAATCCATGTATTTTCTTGCTTATTTTGTACATACTGGTATAACGGTTCTGAAATATGAACAACAATTCGTTTTTTTGTAAGTACCCATAGGAATTGTTACAGACGAAAGGAAGAGGACGATGGGGACTGTTTTTTTAATTATCCTTGGAACAAGCTATGGCCTTTTGTCGGCGGCGGGAGTGTTCACGGTGCTGGTGGCGGTAGGGCTGGTGCCCAGATTTGCGGGGAAAACCCATACCGCCGACTATGCGGTTCTATATGAAGAGATGGTTATTTTCGGCACGCTGACAGGCAGTGTACTGACTGTATTTTACCGCTATTGCCAGTTTGGGGCATGGTGGCAGGGGCGCTTCTCTCAGCATACGGATCTGCTGCTGGGAATCGGTGTATTCTGTCAGATTGTCTTCGGATTGTTCGCGGGAATGTTCATCGGGTGTCTGGCACTGGCTATCGCTGAGATGCTGGACAGTATCCCTATATTTGCAAGGCGTATTTCTTTCCGGCACGGAATGGGACTTGCAATCCTGAGTATGGCGGCGGGAAAGCTGTGCGGCTCCATTCTGTATTTCCTGACGGAGTTACACAGGACAGTTAAGTAAGGAAGTCTGTTCAGGGACTGAAAAAGCCCGGAGGGCTGAAAAGATTGGAAAGGCAAGGCCGGCAGAATGCAGAATAAGACGGTTTATCTGAAATGTGAAAGAAATGTGGAGGTACAGGCGCAGGACGTGTTCTTATCCGATGTGGCAACACTGCGCTGCTCCGATGTGGCACTCAGTGCCAGATTGAAAGCACTGAAGGTACATCACTTCAAAAAGGATGAGATGAAGCGATGCGTCATCAGTACATTAAAACTGGTGGAGCTGATGGAGAAGGAGTGTCAGGATATCAGTGTCCAGATTGTGGGGGAACCGGATGTGCTGGTGGAGTGGGTCAGTGTGGACAAGCATAAGGGCTGGCAGCAGTGGCTGAAGGCAGCGTTTGTCTGTCTGGTCAGTTTTTTCGGCACTGCCTTCACCATCATGGCTTATCACAATGACGTGGGCATCAACGAGGTTTTCACCGAAGTTTATAAAATAGTGATGAACAGGGAGCCTCAGGGCTTGAATGCGCTGGAGGTTTCTTATTCTATAGGGTTGGCAGCAGGTATTATCATCTTCTTTAACCATGTGGGAGGAAGAAGGCTGACAAAAGACCCTACGCCTATCGAGGTGTCAATCCGCCAATATGAGGAGGATGTGGATAAAGCCCTCATTGCCCAGGCAGGAAGAGAGGGTAAGGAAGAGAATGCCTGAACCTTGACGCCGGAATCAGTTGAATCCCCGGAAGCCTTTGCCGATAATCTCGCTGCTGTTGGTAATGGCGATAAAAGCACCGGGCTGGGTTTTGCGGATAAAGTTTCTCAATTCCACAGCCTGGCTGCGCTTGGTAATGGTGATAATCACTGTCTTATCGTTATGCATGTAGGCACCCTCGGCATGCTGGATGGTAGCACTTCTGCCCAGCTCGTTTGTGATAAAGTCACATATGGGCTGAGGATTGTCACAGATGATGGTAAAATATTTACAGAGGTTGATATTTTCAATCACACTGTCTACCACGAGAGACTTTGCCAGCAGTCCGCAGAGAGAGCAAAGACCGGTCTGGGCATCAAATACAAAGCATGCCGCAACCACAATTCCTAAGTCCACGAGGAAAAGGGCAGTGCCGATGTTCAGTCTGGAATATTTTTTCAGAATCATGGCAACGATGTCCGTTCCGCCACCGGAGGCTCCCGTGTTAAAGAAGACGGCGGCGCTGAATGCGGGGAGGACAATGGCAAAGATAAGCTCCAGTACGGGCTCATTTGTCAGCGGATGCTCTATGGGAAAAAGCAACTCCGCGCCGGACAGCCCGACTGAGGTGAGGACGCTGACGTAGACCGTCTTGATACCCGCATCCTTTCCCAGAAAGAAAAAGCCCAAGAGCAAAAGCGCCATGTTGATAATAAAGGTAATGCTTCCGGGGGAGGCGGGCGTGACGGCACTTAAGACCACGGCAATGCCGGTGACACCGCCGAAGGAAAAATGATTCGGAAATTTAAACAGATATACACCTGTCACTAAAATCAGTGTGGAAACTGTGAGCATTAAATATTCCAGAAAGATTTGTCTGATTTTCTGCTTGTCGGCATGCATGACAAAAATATTCTCCTTATTATGTTTTATCAGTGATATATAAAACCATTAAGATTATAGCACCGAAGCATTTTGCATGCCATAAAATTTTTATCTGTATTGAAAAAACAGTTTCTGTTTTGTATACTTTTATAGAAAAAGAGGGCGGAAGCCGGGGAAGGTTATCTGTCGGAGAAAAGAGGATGCAGATGAACGGGGAGAGAATAGAAAAAGTATTGAAAAAGATGGAGGAACAGGGAATTTACCAGTTGTTGGTAACAGATCCGGCCTCCGTATCTTATCTGACGGGACATTACGAGGAGCCATGGGAGAGATTTTGGGCACTCTATCTGAATACAAACGGACAGCACAAGCTGGTGTCCAACAAGCTGTTTTCTCTGCCGGAGGTAAGCGGTGTGGACATTTTGTGGTATGCCGACGGAGAGAGCGGAATCGGGATGCTTTATCCTTACATGGAGCATGAAAAGCCACTGGGAGTGGATGGAGTCACCATGGCAAAATTCCTGCTGGAAATGATGGAGCGGAAAGCAGCATCGGATTACACTGATGCCTCGGAGGTCATGAAACAGGTACGCGCCTGCAAGGACAGCTATGAGCAGAAAAAAATGGAGGAGGCATCCGCAATCAATGATAAAGCCATGGAGTGTTTCCGGGGACTGATAAAGGAAGGAAAGACAGAACAGGAAATCGCCGAGCAGATGTTGGGTATTTACAGAGAACTGGGGGCGGACGACTATTCCTTTGCACCTCTGGTGGGATTCGGCGGAAACGCTGCTTGCGGACACCATGGGCCGGACAGAACCGTATTGAAAAAGGGAGACTGTGTGCTGTTTGATGTTGGCTGCAAAAAAGACGGCTTCTGCTCCGACATGACAAGAACCTTTTTCTTCGGTGAGCCGGATGAGGAGAGCCGGAGAGTTTACAATACCGTATTGAAAGCACAACTGGCTGCGGAAGCGGCAGTGAAACCGGGAGTGCCTCTCAGCGAGATTGACAGAACAGCCCGAGACATTATCACGGAAGCGGGATACGGTCCCTATTTTACCCACAGATTGGGTCATTTTATCGGTTATGATGTCCATGAAGCCGGAGATGTATCTTCAACATCGGACATTGTTGCAAAACCCGGCATGATTTTTTCCATAGAGCCGGGAATCTATCTGCCGGACAAGGTTGGCGTGCGTATCGAGGATTTGGTAATGGTGACGGAAGACGGTGTGAAACTACTGAACCACTACCCCAAGGAATTGACGGTTGTAGAGGGAAAGCTATAGACTGATAAGTCAATATATGATAAAATAGCCATATTTAGGATAGGAGACGGTTGAATGGCTTGTTTAGGGAGATTGGCAGATATATGACAGAGGAGGAAAATCAGCAAAATTTAAAGCAAAGACTCAGGGAGGCTTTTCCGACGTTCATTCAGTTCATCAAATTCGGTATGGTGGGAGCGGTTAATACAGTGCTGTCCTATCTGATTACAAACGGAAGCTACTATCTTCTGCACCTTCATGAGCAAATCTCTAATCTACTTTCTTTTTTGATTACGGTGCTGATTTCCTATCTGCTGAACAGCCGTTTTGTGTTCCGGCAGCAGGAGGAAGGAAGACAGCCATGGTATAAGGCTCTGGCGAAGGTCTATGCTTCCTATGCACTGACAGAATTGGTGCTCATGGGGATTCTTCTCTTCATTCAGGAGAGAATTATGGGATTCCCTCATTATATTGCCACTTTTGTCAATTTGTGCGTGACGGTGCCGTTGAATTTTGTGCTGAACAAGTTCTGGGCATATCGGAAACAAGATGAAACCGTGTAATCAGAGACGATAAAACCTGAATGGATGAAAGGATTTTGGATGAACAGATGAAAATAATGCCGAATCGTATGGACTACGGTTTCCTGAAATATCAGGAGGAGTTTGAGGAAAAAGCGCTTTCAGTACTGCGTTCAGGATGGTATGTGCTGGGAAATGAAGTAAAAACATTCGAGGAAAATTTTGCGACCTACACAGGGGCAAAATACTGTGTTGGATTAGCAAGCGGACTGGATGCCCTCTGGATGGCGGTCAGGCTGTTGGGAATCGGGCCGGGAGATGAGGTCCTTGTACAGGGAAATACTTATATAGCCAGTGTCATGGGCATCACCATCAACGGAGCCACTCCGGTGTTTGTGGAGCCGGACAAGTACTATCAGATTGATGCGGATAAGCTGGAGGAAAAAATAACGGAGAAGACAAAAGCCGTCATGGTGGTGCACCTGTATGGGCATGTGGCGGACATGGACAAGATTGTTGCGATTTGCAGGAAGCATCATCTGAAACTGATTGAGGACTGTGCACAGTCCCACGGGGCAATGTACAAGGGAAAAATGACGGGAACCTTTGGTGATGCCGGCTGCTTTTCCTTTTATCCCTCAAAGAATCTGGGAGCCTTTGGGGATGCGGGTGCACTTGTGACAAATAATCCTCAGTTGGCGGAGGATGCGAGAGTATATCGAAACTACGGCAGTGAAAAGCGTTATTACAACAAGGTGGTGGGGGCAAATTCCAGATTGGATGAGCTCCAGGCCGGTTTGCTGAACGTGCGTCTGGCTCATATGCGAGAGATTACGGAGGAGAGGAGACGACTGGCGGAAAACTACAGCCGCAGTCTATGCTCAAAGGACATTATTTTGCCGACGGAGAGGGAAAGTACGTATGCTGTGTGGCATCAGTATGTAATTCGGACAGGACGTCGCAGGGAATTGATAGAATATCTGAATGAAAAGGAAATCGGTACAATCATTCATTATCCTATACCGCCTCATCTTTCAGAGGCGTACAGTGTTCTGGGCCATAAAAAGGGGGATTTTCCCATCACGGAAGAATATGCGGACACGGTGTTGTCCATCCCTCTGTATACAGGTATGAAGGAAGAGGAACAACAGTTTACAATAGAGTGTATTAACAGCTTTGCATAGGAGAGAAAAATGATTAAGCTGGAGGAGCAGATGCGCATTCTGGATTTCCCGGATTTGGGGGATGAGAGGGGAAATCTTGTGGTTGTGGAAGGCGGAAGCGCAATCCCCTTTGAAATCAAGAGGATTTTCTATATTTATGGTTCTGACAATGAGGTGGTTCGGGGATGCCATGCCAACCTTCGTTCTGAATTTGTGATGATAAACGTGTCCGGTACCAACAAGGTCAAAGTGGACAATGGATATGAGACAAGTATTATAGAACTGAACAGACCGAGAATGGGACTTTATCTGAAAAGTAATGTCTGGAAAGAAATGTATGATTTTTCCCCGGATTCTGTTCTTTTGGTGCTTTCCAATGAGCATTATGACCCGGATGAGTATATCAGAGATTACGAAACCTATTTAAAAATGGTGCGTAAATTATCAGAAGGTGATGAGGAAGCTGATTATGAGTAAAATATCTATCGTGGTTCCCGTGTATTACAATGCGGATACCCTTGAACTCCTTTACCAAGATATGAAGAAAAAAATCCTCGGGAAGTTGGGCGAATATGAGATTGTGTTTGTGGATGACGGCTCGGGGGACGACTCATGGAAGGTGATGACCTCCCTTCGGGAGAGAGATTCTCATATCAAGTGCGTAAGGTTGTCCCGTAACTTTGGAGAACATGCGGCCCTGCTGGCAGGGCTCTCTGCCTGCACAGGTGACTGTGCTGTTACGAAGCAGGCTGACCTTCAGGAGGACTCCGGCATTATTTTGGAAATGTATGAGAGCTGGAAGAGGGGTAACAAGGTGGTTCTGGCAGTCCGCAAGGAGAGAAAAGAAAATCCGGTGAAAGTATTTTTTGCAAATATGTATTACGCGCTGATTCGGAAGATTGTCAATAAGAATATGCCGGTCGGCGGTTGTGACTGCTATCTGGTGGACAGAAAAGTAATCGAGGTTTTGGAGAGGTTGGATGAAAAGAATTCTTCGCTGACTCTTCAAGTGCTTTGGGCAGGATTTCAAACAGATAAGATTTATTTTGTACGGCAGGACAGAGAAATCGGAAAATCACGCTGGACTTTATCCAAGAAGGTAAAACTTGTAATGGACTCCGTGATGAGTTTCTCCTATTTTCCTCTCCGGTTTATGTCCGCAATGGGGGTAGTATTTAATATTCTTGCAGTGGTTCTGCTGATCAGCGTTATTGTGGAGAAGATTACCAAGGGCACTCCGATTGCAGGCTGGGCATCTCTGATGTGTGTGATTTTGTGTGCATCCGGTATCATTATGCTGATGCTGGGCATACTGGGTGAGTATATCTGGAGAACGTTGGATGCAGCGAGAACCCGTCCTCCCTATATTGTGGATGAAGTCCTGAAGGAAACGGAGAAAAATGATGAAAAGTAAAGGGGGATTAGTCTGTACTTTTACAGGGGGATGAAGAACTTGTGCATATAATTGTGATTATGAGGACTGGCGAATCTATCTTCAGGATGGAGACAGAGTGCTGATAATGGTAGACTTCCGGTACGGAGAACTGACGATAGCCCCTGAGAATTGGATGATTTGGCGTATCAAAAATGATTTTGGGTATATGTAGGTCAATCAACATAAAAAAATCTTGTCCGGGCATACTATGAAAGAAGGCAGCAGGCGGCAGAACAGTGAGACTGCCCGGAAAGGAATCGGCATGGAAGAGACAAATCAGCAGAGTACCCAACAACAGAAGGAATTTGAAAAATATGTGAAGCAGGTGACCCCCACCCACAATCTGTGGCTGCAAATGTTAAAGGCATTTATCACCGGAGGAGTTATCTGCTGCATCGGGCAGTTTATCTTAAACTATGCGGAGAGTATGGGACTGGACAAGCAGACTGCGGGCAGCTGGTGCTCCCTGATTCTGGTGCTCGGTTCGGTTATTCTTACCGGATTCGGCATTTATCCCAAAATCGTAAAATGGGGCGGCGCCGGGGCGCTGGTTCCCATCACAGGCTTTGCCAACAGTGTGGCGGCTCCTGCTATCGAGTACAAGAGTGAGGGTCAGGTTTTCGGTATCGGCTGTAAGATATTCACGATTGCCGGACCGGTTATCCTATACGGTATCTTTGCCAGCTGGCTGCTGGGGCTTGGGTACTGGATTGGAATGATGCTGGGCTGGACTGTTACTTAAAACGATATATATCGGGCGTTTCGGGGTTGACATTCCGAAACGCCTGTATTATTATCTAAGTGTATTAAGAGACATGGTACACTTAAAAGACATAATACGCGCATGACAATGAGCGTTTTGAGAAGATAGAACAGGTATAGCAGGAAAGGAGAGAAGTCCATGATTCTGTTGGATTACAGGGATAAGCGTCCCATCTATGAGCAAGTCGTGGAGAAACTGGAGAGACTTATCGTGAACGGTGCTCTGGAAGCGGATTCTAAGATGCCCAGCGTCAGAAGCATGGGAGTAGAGCTGGCGGTGAATCCCAACACCATTCAGCGGGCTTACAACCAGCTGGAGCAGGAGGGCTATCTCTATACCGTGTCCGGCAGGGGAAGCTTCGTTGCGCCGGAGAGCGAATGGCGGGACGGCAAGAAGCGGAAGATGTTGGAGGAATGGAGCCTTGTGACGGAACGAGCAAAGGAGTCCGGGCTGACACTTAAGGAGCTGACGGAGGAACTGCATCAGATTTTTGCGAATGAAAAATCCCAGGCCGGCACTTCACATTCCGGAACGGAAAATGAGGCGCAGAAATCTGACGGAGGACAGGGAGGAAAAATCCTCCTAAGGAAGGAGTAGTGGCATGATTGAGGTTAAGAATCTGAGCAAAAGTTTCGGGGCGGTCAAGGCCATCGATGCTATCAGCGCTCATATTGAAGAAGGGCATGTATTCGGGTTGATCGGTACAAACGGTGCAGGGAAATCCACTTTCATGCGGCTGCTGACAGGTGTACTGAAGCCGGACGGCGGAGAAATTTTGATAGACGGGGAGCCGGTTTATGATAATCCGGCGGTGAAGGAAAAAATCTTTTACATTTCGGATGACCAGTATTTTTTCAGAAGCGGTACACCGAAGGAGATGGTGAAACTGTATAAAACCTATTATCCGGGCTTTGATGAAGAAAAGTGGAAGGATTTGATGGAAAAGTTCGGTCTGGATGCCGGGCGGAAGGTAAATACCTTCTCCAAGGGAATGAAAAAGCAGCTTTCGGTTATCTGCGGAATTTGTGCAAATACCAAATATCTGCTCTGCGATGAGACCTTTGATGGGCTTGACCCGGTGATGCGTCAGGCGGTGAAGGCACTTTTTGTCAGAGAAATCGACGAGAGAGGTCTGACTCCGGTTATCGCTTCCCACAATCTGAGAGAGCTGGAAGACATCTGCGAATATGTGGGGCTGCTTCACCGGGGCGGTATCCTTCTGGAGAAGGACATGGAAGATATGAAGCTGAATATTCATAAGCTGCAATGTGTCATCAGGGAAGAGGAGATGCTGCAGAAGATCAAGAATACGCTGGATGTGGTGACCTGTGAGAACCGTGGCTCCCTGTACACGGTAACGGTAAGAGGAAGCAGAGAGACGGTGGTGGAATTTATGGAGCTTTTGAATCCGGTGTTCTACGAGTTGTTGCCGCTGTCTCTGGAGGAAATATTTATCAGTGAAACGGAGGTGAAGGGCTATGACATCAAAGCACTGCTTTTTTAAGGTGATGAAAGAGGATTTCAGGCACAAGACATGGATGCTGGCCCTGTCAATACTGGGTAATCTGCTGGCGCTTCCCGTAGCTTTCATGATGAGTACGGGGAATGGTGTGATTTATGACGGAACAGTGGTAACTGTTGAGAAATTGACCCGCCAGGTAAACGGGATTGAGGAGTTCTTTTTAAGGACCATGTGCATTTCGGGAGGTATTATTGCCATAGCCGGTGCGTTTATTGTAGGAATGTTCGGCTTCCGATATGTGTTTCACCGGAACATGGTGGATACTTATCATAGCATGCCGGTAAGAAGAAGAACTCTTTTTGCCGCAGGCTGGCTGAATGGCCTTCTCATCTGGTTGCTACCTTTCTTGGCAAATTTGACTGTTACGGTCATTATTGGGGAGAGCCGGCTGAGCACACTGCGAAGGACTGCGGCGGCTATACCGGCACTCAGCACAGCGGACAGGGAAATAATAGGAAACTGGCTGACAGGCGGGGGCCTAGTCAAGAATGCCCTTTTGTCCACACTGGCGCTTGTTATCGCCTTTCTGCTGATGTATCATCTGGTGCTTCTTGCGGTGATGCTCTGCGGAAATGTGCTGAACACACTGGTTGCCACAGCGGTGACGGGAGCGGGAGTAATTTCGGTGTATGGAATGGTTTTTATGTTCCAGGTTTTTTATCTGGATACCTTCTTAAGCGCAGCCAATGATTATTTTGATAAGGTAGCATATGCGTCTCCCTTAGTCTCCTCTGTCTATGTTCTATATCGGAGGATGGAGGATATGCAGACACTTCAATATTCAAGTCTGGCCATGGTGCTTGTCCTGAATCTGCTGATTGCTGCAATGCTGGGGATTCTGGCGCTGACCGCATATCTCAAGCGGCCTTCGGAGCTGGCGGAGCAGGGAATCGTATGGAAGCCCGTAAAATTTACTTTTCAGACAGTTACCTCTGTTCTGGCGGCTATGGGCGGATGGCTGTTGTTCCAGAATTTGGCCCGGGCAGTGATGGGAGAAACCGGGGCTTATGCCTGGGGAATTTTCGGAGCCATGTTGGCGGGGATTGTGGTATTTGGGGTGCTGGATATTATTTTCCACATGGATTTCAAGGCGTTTTTCAGACACAAGATTGTCATGGCGGCAGTGATGGGGGTGAGCCTGCTGATATGCTTCGCTTTTAGCCTTGACTGGATGGGTTATGACAGCTATCTGCCGGAAAAAGAGGATATTGCAGAGATTGCCCTGTATGACTATAACTGCGGTAACGGGAATTTTTATTATTTGGATTTGGAGGATGACAGGCATCCTTTAAACAGTATGCATATTACGAACCGGGAGGCAGCTTATAACTTCCTTGTGGAAGCAGTTGATTATGAGGAGAACGAGAAAACCTATTATTGTGATAACGTCGACGTGAAGGTTACGTTGGAGAGCGGAAGGTGCTATTACAGAAGCTATATAATCAACGAACACAATGCTGACTCGCTGTATGCCCTGCTGACTTCCCCGGAGTACATGGGAGTAATGTTTGGCTTAAGTGACAGCGATGATGAGGCTGTTTCTAATATGTATGTGAACCGGAATAACATGAATCAGGTTGTATTGAGAGCAGTATCGGATGAAGACAGAGAAATCATGGATACAATCTGCCGGGCATATAACAAAGATATTGCGGAAAATCCGGAGGCGGTTGTCTCAGGGAGTGGCAGAATGCTTTGCACCATAGTGTTGAGAACGGAAGGAGGCCATTCCCACAGCCGTTATCTGGAAGTAAATGAAGAAATGACAAATACCATAGAGGCCATGAGAGAGCTGAACTTCGGGGAGTATGTGGAGCCGGTGAGTGCAGAGGAGGTTCAGGAGATTGTTCTGAATACTTATTATCGATACGCCGACCTCTATGAGGGAATCAACCTGGTGGAACTTGTTTGTCAAATATACGAAGTTTTCCCCGAGGGTTTGGATGTGAACAGTTACGCTTATGACGATTTGGTTTTATCCGCAGAGGATGACTATAAGCAGACGATTGAGACCGGGGATTCGCACGAGAATGAGTATATCGCTCTGCATATCACAGAGAAATCGGAGGTGGAGGAACTGCTGAGACTGATTTCTTATACTGATGCCCGGGGCATCGGCGTTTTCCGGCCCGGATATGTGGGAAATGTTACGATTGTCATGAAGGACGGAAAACAGTATGACGTGTATATTCCCTACGGAGCGCTGCCGGAAAAATATATTTTGAGATTTGCGGAATTGCAGGAAGAACTGCTGCAACGGGAGAATTGAGAGGTTGAAGAGTATGAACGAGAGAAATAAGAATGAGAATATTTTGATTTTCGGTGCGGAGGGTGCCTCGGAAGTTTTGGAGTGTATGCTGAAAGGTTCCGGATACGGAGTGGAACGTCTGAATGAAAGAGAGGAGCTTTTGAACCGCGTCATGCAGGAAGAATCGGCTCTGCTCCTGTTTGATTTCCAGACGGAGGCGGGAAGCAGTACAGAGGCGTTGACATTTCTGACGGAACTTCGGCAGAGCTGTAACAAGCCTATTATCGCTATTGTGGACAAAGAGAAGGATATGCTTCGGATTTTGGCACTGAATGCGGGTGCAGACGATTTGCTGGACAGTGACTGCTCCGCCATGGAAAGCATGGCGAGGATTCAGGCGCAAATCCGGTGTTACCGCAGGCTGATGGCAGGAGCGGAAGCACCTCATCTCATCCGTATGGATGACCTGGAGGTGGATGACACTGCGAAACTGGTATCCGTGAAGGGGCACAGGGTGGATCTGACCCCCACGGAGTACAAGATTCTTCATCTCCTGATGGAGAAGCCCGGCAGGGTGCTCTCCAACAAGCAGATTTATGAGAGCATTTGGAAGATGGCACCCATAGGAGCGGATAACACAGTGGCGGTACATATCCGTCATATCAGGGAAAAAATCGAAGAGAATCCTCAGGAGCCCAGGTACTTACAGGTAGTGTGGGGACAGGGTTACAAAGTAGGATAGGAGGTGAAAGGCGGATTTCGGAATCTGCCTTTCTTTTTTGTGGAAAGACAGGAAAAATTGTGGTAAAATGACAGTTACATGGGAGGCTATGAGATGGAGACCTTGTTTGTGATTGTGTTGGCAGTGCTGCTGGCGGTTACAATCGGCTGCTGTATTGTTACTGTCAAAAAGAAAAGCGAATATTCGGGAGAGATACGCCGACTGTTGCATGCGGGAATTTTTGCCATGGTATGCTACATACTGTTTCTGGTTTCGGACGGGCAGACAGAGGTGCTGCTTTTTGACGGACTGTATTTTGCATCCACAGACTGGATGCTACTGTGTATGCTGATGTATGTGGTGCGTTATACCGACACAAAGATTCCCACAAAACTTTATCGGAATCTGTTTTTGACTTGCGTAGGAATTGATACGGTCAATATGCTGTTGAATATCCGTACCGGGCACATGTTTACCCTGGAGCAGACAGTGCACGGGAAAACGGGCCTGGTATATTGGAGTGCATCTTTTCGGGGAATTCATTATTGGCATCTGGGTTTCTGTTATGTGCTTGCGCTTTTTATATTTGTACTTCTGATTTCCAAAATTGTAAGGACTTCAAAGATGTACAGAAAAATGTACCTGTATATTCTGGTGCCCTTTGTCGTTGTGCTTGCGGTAAATGCCGTCTGCTACATGTCGGATTATCCGCTTGATTTCTCACTGCTGTTTTATGCGGTGCTGGCTATCGGTATCTGCTACAGTTCTCTGTATGCCGTTCCCAAGAGACTGAGGGAAGATACTCTGATGAGCGTGGTGGAAGATTTCAATAACGGAATCTTTTGCTTTGATATCAAGGGGAAATATATATATGCAAATACAAGAGCGTGTGAGTTTCTACAGGCAAAGCCCGGGGAACCTTATGTTTTTGAGCAGTATTACAGGAAGTGGAGAGAACAGAATCCCGGAGATAATATGGATTATGATGGGTGGGAGGAGTCTCACACCGTTGACGGCACAGAGCGTATTTTTCACGCGGAATTTCAACGGGTAAAGGATGAGAAAAACGTTACCACGGGTTATTCTTTTAAGCTGACCGACAGAACGGAGGAAATCAGGCGCTTCCGTGAGGAACAGTATCTGGCTACGCACGACAGACTGACCGGTCTGTACAATCGGGAGTACTTTTTTCAGAAGGCAGAACAGATTATACGGAGAAAGCCGGATGTGGAAAGGTATATGGTCTGTACCAATATCAGGAATTTCAAGCTGATTAACGATTTGTTCGGTGAGGAGACGGGTGACAGGGTACTGGTGGATCAGGCAGCTTTGCTGAAGTTTGCAAACTATGAAGATTGTATCCATGGCAGAATCGGACCGGATAGGTTTGCAATGCTGGTGGCAAAGGAAAACTTTAATCAGGAGATGGCAGTGCAAAACACAGCACGCCTGCAGTATCTCATCAACGACACAAATTATAAAATACAGGTTTACATCGGTGTTTATCGGATTGAGGACCCAACGGAGAGTCCTCAGGTGATGTATGACAAAGCAAATATGGCAATTGAGTCTCCACAGGAGGGATACAACAAAACAGTAGTCTTTTATGACGCGAAAATGCTCGAACAACTGTTGCATGAAAAGACGGTAGTCAGCGAGTTTGAGCACGCAATCCGGGAAAAACAGTTTGTCATGTATTTACAGCCTCTTGTGGGGACAGACGGTAAGTTGAAGGGGGCGGAAGCGTTGGCGAGATGGCAGCATCCTTCCCAGGGACTGATTATGCCTGCTAATTTCATATCCATTGTGGAGAAAGCAGGGTTGATTATCAGGCTTGATGAGTATATATGGGAACTCGCAGCGGAACAACTCAGTTTGTGGAAGGCGTGCGGCAGGGAAGATTTAAGCATTTCGGTCAATGTGTCTCCGAAGGATTTTTATTATACCGATTTGAGCAAAGT